>SLRB01000276.1 GCA_007131165.1 Bacteroidales bacterium
AAGTGGCGTTCATAGGCGACCAGATTTTCCTGAACAGGGTACCTCTTATACATGTCCACAAAGGCGGAAACTCTCACGCGAATGTCAGATACCTGGAAAAAATGCTTGAAACTCTTGACGCAGAGAAGTTTTCAAGCGGGCACAGCGAGATCGTCGGTAGAGACGATATAAAGTCCTATATTGAAGAGATGAAGGCAAGACAGGAAAGAGTTGCCCGGCTGGTTCAAAAAGATTACACCCTCGATCAGGTGCTTGCAGAATTCTCCGAATCCGAAGCGGTCCTGACAGAAACCATCTTCAATGAAATAACCGCAGAGTAAAGACTGCCAGTTATTACTCCCCATTTATAACTTCAGAAAATCCGGCCTTAACAGCCGGATTTTGTTTTTACCCCGCATGCACCTGCATGGAATGATCAAGGTTCTTTAACCGGATCAAGAATAGAGCTGAGGATGAAAGGGATAAGACCGTACCCACACCCAAAGATATACAACTCCTGTCTGAGATACGTGATTTACTTAAAGAGAAGGCGCAGAAAGCGTAACAATACTTTGTTTTAAAGGATATGTGTGGTAAACTCCTCTGCCAGTTCGTCAATTTTGGCGGGGGTTAGTATTTCACCTGAGCAGGTGACTATACGGTACCTGAAAGTAACGGCTTCGCCTGCAGGAAGTAGCATGTTCAGTTCCTCCCGGCCTTCAGAAAACTCTGCCTGTCCGAGCGGATTGGCTGAGAAGAGTCCGTATCCCCTGGCATGCCAGTATGTTGGGTAACCTGTGTTTTCCGGATGGTCAAGTATTGCAAGTGTAATGTTGCGGCCGTTGATCGAACCGGTCATCCTCATCCATTGTGCCCTTGTTCCCCATACGTTATCACCTTCAATGCCTTCACTGCTCAGGTAGTTGCCGGTGCTGCCACCGTGGTAATTCTCACCGGCTTCTCCTATATCGCCATCCGGACTTATAACAAGCGGTTGCCCTGTTCCCGGCAGCTCAAGCTCCCTGGCCACCCTGATTGCAATCATACCTTCCTTGTCGTCGGTAAATAGTACGTCTTCCTGGCCTGCCGTAAGGGTTGTGACCCGGTCAATGACCCGGGTTTCACCCTGAACAGAAAAAACGAATGTTGTAACTTCGGTAAGAATGACCTCTTCCTGGTAATTTTTCCAGTATGCTGAAACTACCAGTTCTCCCTTGCCGTTTCCTCCTTCTTTTCTAAGGATTTCTCCATGCTCAATAAAACCATACTGATCGATATCCCCTTCCGGAGGGTTGCCCGGGTTGTTCCAGAAGTCAAGACCGTTTACATTGCCATAATTGAGCCAGTGCCCCACCTGGTGTGGGTGGTCGGCACGCTCTCCTGTTCTGGGGGTTAATGGGAAACCCCTTGTGAGGGGTATCTCGCCTGATACATTTATAGGAAAAAGTACTGGTTTTGCAAGCCCGTCAGGGTATATGTATGAGGTGAACAACTCCTGTCCTACCAGTACATCTATCCTCTTGTCTTCAGGGAAACTTGTTATTGTAACATCAGGTATTTCTGCCGGTGGGTCCTGGCTGCAGGCAAGAAGTGCCATTGCCGTAATAATAAATGCTAATGCTGACCTTACGGGGATTAAAAAAAAATTTGATGTCATATGTAATTCTGTTGTTTCGGATTGTATGGGACTGGATTCCCGGTGCTGCGACTTCCAAAACGTTTTTGTTGCCGTTATATTGTTCTTTAAACAAAATCTGTAAGTAGTGAGGCAAATGGCATACGGCTCGTTACCGTATTACTGCGATCCAGTGTCCATCACCCGGAGTTTCAAGGTTTACCGCTGACCTTTCAAGTCCGGCAGGCGGCAACCATTCTCCTTCAAGCAGGTTGAGCCATTCAACAGCCGTTGAGTGGCCGAAGCCTGTAAGGTCTATTTCTACTGAGCCACCCCGGGGAAAATATACTATAAACTCTTTTCCGGGGATTACCCTGCAGTATGCTTCTCCTTCACCACGGTTCATAAGAAGGTTATTGTGTGGCTCACCATTAAAGAAGTCTGTCCTGTCGGTCACCTCCCTCATCCCTTTTATCACAGCCTGTGCCGTTGTATTAAGTCCCTGACCGCTTGTGGGGCGGTGAAACCTGGCGGAGGCGCAGCCCATAAGGATATTTTTCACAAAGTTCTCAATGGCATCCCGGGTGGTCTTGTGGCGTCCCCCGTCATTTCCGTATATCTTAACATTGTTAACGGGCCTGAGATTGCCCATCTTCCTCATTCTTTCAATTGTGGCCAGGCCGTTCTCCCAATGGGTATCGCCTGACTGGTGGTTGTTCTGGGATATGTCGACGAAAGTGAAAATATCGGGGTTGTCAAATGTTTCGGCATGAAAAGGGTGGTTAAGGTCCCACGGATCCCACATTTCGGTGGTATGGACCTGTCTGCCTGCCAGCTTAGCCTCCTTCTGGATATACCTTGCCCAGAACTTTGGCCAGTCTGACGATACGGAAGTTTCATTATCCATGCAGTAAAGGATATGATCGTGTTTGAAAGTATATGATAGTATCTTATCAACGAACTTCTGCTGATATTCCAGTACTGGAACGATTGCCATTTGTGCAGGAACGGACCGGAAAAAATTGTTTTCGGTATATATCGGATGGGTCTCAACTACCTCCGGCAGCTTTGACCGCCGTGTGCTGTAATTAATATTGTTTTTAGGGTTGAACGGGTTTATATCCCAGTTATCCCGGTAGTAGTCAAAGGTTGCCCATATTTCCAGCTGTACGGCAATATCCCTTTTACCGGTTTCTTCAAGGAAGTTTTCGAATCTTCGCCAATATTCGTCGTTCCACTGGTTAAGGTCATACAACCCGTTTTCAAGTTTTTTGAAAGCCCATACATTGCCGCTGTCCCTGCTCGACATGGTGTTCCTTACGTAATTGCCGCCGACCGACTTAAGGAGATCCAGGTGCCCGGCCAGGTCAGGTATCTGGAAAAGATTATCCTGTACCGAGCCTCCCAGCAGCAGGATATCTTCGCCGTTGTATGACCAGTATGAGATATGGTTGCGGCTTATGTCTATGCCGGAGTTGTTATCTTTCTGGTTCAGAGCAGGGTCTGTACACGCGACTGTAATGACTGCAAACATAATCAGGTACCCCGGTAGCCGTATGGCCCGGTTTATTCCGGTTTCTTTTTTTCTTCGCATTTCTGGGTGTTTAATCAGGTTTGATTTATTCACGTTAGTATTTAAATGGTCTGCCTCCAGCCATTACCTCCTGGTTATCTTCGTCAAAGGTAACAAACTGGCCTGTGCGGAGTGCCGCAGTTACCATAATGTTGGCAACAGAGTGGTCGTAACCAGATTTTACCGGGGCATTGGGTTCCCTGCGGCTCCTGACACATTCCATCCAGTTTCTCATATGGTTTACAGTCATGTTGTCTGTTCCGGTATCGGCTGCGGTGACTGCTGCAACAGTGGGCAGGTCCATTTCCGGGAGCAGGTTAGGCTCCATGTTCATTGCACTTGCATGGTTTTCTGTTAGCCCCCCGTGAGGAGTGATCTTGTTGGTATCGAGGTTCAGTGTGCCCCCGTTCGAATAGTAGAGCTCCTTAACTCCACCTGCCGAATTGGTGAAGCGTGACGAGTAGACCACCTGGAATCCTTTTGACGGGTCGTCTTTGGGCCCATAATCAAATACGGCTGTCATAGTGTCAAAATTCTCGCGGCCGTCTTTCCAGAGATATATGCCACCATTGGCAGCTACGCTCCTGGGATGGTTGTATCCGCTGAACCAGTGTACTGTATCTATCTGGTGAGCCATCCATTGCCCGGGAATACCCGAAGAATAGGGCCAGAAAAGACGGTACTCAAGGTATTTTCTGGGGTCCCACGGCTCCCATGGCCTGTTCATCAGGTACCGTTTCCAGTCGGTGTCCTGCTCCCTGATCTCAGCCACCAGGGCCGGCCTTCTCCACCTTCCTGGCTGGTTGACGTTCCATGTCATTTCAACCATGACAATATCACCGAATTGGCCCGACCTGATAAATTCGTTGGCTGCGTGGTAGTTGGCACCACTTCTTCTTTGCGATCCTATGGTTACTATCTTGCCTGTGCGTTCGACGGCGGCCCTTGCTTTACGGTTATCTTCCATGGTTTCGGCAAATGGCTTCTCCACATAGACATCTTTTCCCGCCTCCACTGCTTCAATGGTGTGCAATGCATGCTGGAAATCGGCGGTGCCTATTATCACGGCATCCACGCTTCCTTTTTCATAGAGCTCCTCATTGTTACGGTACAGTTCCACCTCAACGTTCCGACCGGCCATGAAGGTTTTTGCCTCATCGCGCCTGCGGTTCCATATATCTGAAACCGCTGTGATTGCGAAGTTCAGGTCGGCCGACTGGCTTAGCATGGCGTCAACGAGCGAGGCCCTGGTACGATCGGAAAAACCAACTATCCCCACATTGACCCGGTCGTTTGAGCCGATTATGTTTCCATATGATTTTGCGCTGAAACCCATTCCGCCCACTGTAATACCTGCAGCTCCCAAAGCTGCTTTTTTGACGAATTCTCTTCTTGATGTTTGCATGATGGTTGCTGATTATGTTATGAAGTAAAACCGGCATTTATTATGATATTGACCGGTGGCAATCCTACTGTGCATTCAATATCAATTTTATACATTTTGGTTTTGCCGGTTCGCGGTGTGCGAAGAGTCCGGCAATCTGACAAGATATAACTATTTTAGCTAAATATCCAGTCGCGCGATACTCTTTATGCCAGTTAGTGGTTCTGTCTGTAAAAGATTATTTGCCGAACCGCCTGTTTGCCTCCTCAAGTATTGAAGCCGTAGCAGTCGCTCCGCTGCGTGAGCATCCGGCTTCCCTTACCGCTATCAGCTGGTCGAGTGTCCTGACTCCTCCGGCAGCCTTGACTTTAACCTGCGGTCCACTGTGCTTTCTCATAAGCTTCAAATCGGGGATAGTGGCTCCCGTATAAAAGAACCTGCCATCTTTGTCTTTAACAAAGCCAAACCCCGAGGATGTCTTTACATAATCGGCGCTGACTTTGGTACATATCTCACAAAGCCTTATCTTGTCTTCATCCTGGGTAATATAGTCGGTTTCAAAGATCACCTTTACAATTGCCCCGTTGCTGTGACAGGCTTTGGTTACTGTATCGATTTCCTTCTCAATATATTCCCAGTCACCCGAAAGGGCCTTCCCGATATTTATCACCATGTCTATTTCGACTGCACCGTCTTTGCAGGCAGTCATAGCTTCAAACACCTTTACGTCAATGGTGGAGTTTCCCGCCGGAAACCCGATAACACAACCCACCAGCACGCCGGAACCTTTGAGAAGCTCCGAAGCTCTTTTTACCATATATGGCTTAACGCATACAGAAGCTACATCGTATTTGGCAGCCACCTGGCATTCTCTTTCCAGGTCGTTATCAGTAAGTGTGGGATGCAGGACCGAGTGGTCGATCATTTTTGCAAGTTCTTTTATCATTTTTAGTTTGTTTTGGTTATTTGGGCTGTTTATGGTCATATAAAGCGGGAATATTCCCACAGTTACATGAAGTAACTGTTCCCTATGGGGTATTTCCTGGTATTGCATATAAGTTCGCTGTAGATAATCAACCCGGGATGACTGGTTGTGAACCTTATTGATATTTGCAGTACCGGGCTTTCCGGCTTTATTTTCAGAAGCCGGGATGTCTTATCATCTGCCGGAAGCGCCTTCAGTTCCTGCTCTGACCCTTTTATCTCAATCTGGTAATTTTTGCTAAGTGTTTTGAAAAATGACCCTTCTTCGAACCCTGCATTTAGGAAACCGGGGAGGGCGTTAGCTGAAAACCAGTTGTTCTCAAGCATTACCGGATCGTTGCCCACCGTCCGGAGCCTTTCAAAGTGTATACAGGAATTTTGCCTTTCTGATTCGCCTGCGGTAAACGGAAAGCCGGACTTCCATTCGCGCATGCACGGTTCCTGGAGAAATATTGTACTTACATTCTGTCCAACAGCCTCTGAGAAGCCTTTAACATTGAGCAGACCGAGAGATTTTCTTCTTTCCCTGACAATGCTTCCCTTCCCCTGGATTCGCTCTATGTAACCCTCTTTTTGTAACTCTTCGAGTGCTTTTCGTGCTGTTGTACGGGTAATGTTGAAGCTCTTGCAAAGGTGGTTTTCAGATGGAAGGTGTTCTCCCAACTTGTATGTACCTTGCTGGATCTGTGCCTTAAGCATGTTGTGTATTTGACGGTACCTTGGGATATTCACAGCGATCTTTTTTGGCTTCTGTTCAGTGTAAATATATGAAAACATACTTGTACGTACAAGTTGTTTGGATTATATTTGAAAAGCTATATAACAATACTTCAAAAAGGCCGACAAATTTTGGCAATTTGAACGGGCTGTAAAATACATCCCTTAACCTAAAAACTACTATTATGAGAAAGCTTTTTATTTTTTTTGCTTTGCCGCTAATCCTGCTTAACGGACAGCCGGCAGCAGGCCAGGATGAGCCTGAGGTTTCTGACGAGATTTTGCTTGAGCTTTACAGGGGAGCCAGGGTTGCCGATGTTGTTGACGGTATGGCAACTGTGGGCTATACTGGCATT
>SLRB01000314.1 GCA_007131165.1 Bacteroidales bacterium
CGGAAAACATGAGCCAACTACAATCGCCCACAGAGGTATATATGGTTACATTTCATACAGTGAGGGCATTGATCCGTCAGGGCTGAAAATATCACTATACTCAGCACCGGGTAATTTCCCCACCGTGCCCACCGAGATAGTGCCTGCCGATTCAACCGGATACTTTGAGTTCAATTCCAAAACAAGTCCCCCATATCTTTTGATTATTGAGGGTAGCGAAGGTACCGGCCGCATTTGGTTCCCTGAAGGGACACCCTCTTCCGGGAAAGATATCAGCTACCCGGTTACCGAAAAGATAGTCATCCTCCACACCAACGACCAGCATTTTACACATAATAACCCTGATCAGGTAGTTGCAAAGATTGCCGGAATCAGGAACAGGTATAACGATGTATTCCTTTTGAGCGCGGGTGACGTATTTGTCAGGCACCCCCTGAGGTGGATCGTAAATGGGCGCCTGATGAGAGACCCGGGATGGTTCGGTGAGCGTTCGGCTTTCATGATTAATACGATGAATGAGCTGGGGTATAACCTTATGACACCGGGAAATCATGAGTTCGACTACAGGGAGCCTTATACCAGGCAGGCACTTGATCTTGCTGCCTTTCCTCTTATTGGCGCCAACTTGGAAATATCAACAGATGCATTTCCTGAATTGAATCCCTATGCCAGATTCAGGACTACGACATGGAGGGAGATGGCTGTACTGGGACTAACAACGGTAAGCGGAAACAAGGATGGCATTGTTGAAAATGATTTTCTTGAAACAGCAAGCAGCTACATCTCACTAAGAGATACAGCAGATATACTGGTCGCACTGACGCACATCGGACTGAGAAGGGACAGGGAGCTGGCAGAGAAATTCCCTCAGTTCGACATTATTGTTGGAGGTCATTCGCATGACCTGCTTGAAGAGGGTGAAACGGTAAATTCAGTGCTTTTGGTTCATGCAGGGGGCAACCCTCATATAGTGTCAGACAGGCACAGGGTTTATATCGGGAAAGTGGTGATTGAACTTGAAAACGGCGAGATCAGATCAAAACAGGGCCGCATTATCGAAGTTACCGCAGAAATGCCTTCAGACGGTGCAGAAGAAGCATTTGAGCAGGAGACATCTGGTCAGGAGGTATTTGAGCAGGAGGCATTTGGGCAGGAGGTATTTGAGCAGGAGGCATTTGGGCAGTAGGCATTTGGGCAGTAGACCGGGTAAGAAAGGGAAAACAGGGAACTCACAGGGGCACCTTGGCACCGAAACGGCCCTGTTGATAATTTTTCACAACAACAGAAGCAGGCTCTCACAAAATCCTGCCTTAATTTTTTATCTTTGTCCGGAACACGCTTTTTCGGAAAATAGATGGAAAACTATATTGTATCAGCTCGTAAATACCGGCCCGAGACGTTTCAGACCGTTATAGGCCAACCCTCCATTACAACTACCCTGAAAAATGCGATCAGAAGCAAACAGCTTGCCCATGCGTACCTTTTTTGCGGCCCCAGGGGAATCGGAAAAACAACCTGTGCCAGAATACTAGCCAAAACAATCAATTGCCAGGACCTCTCCCCCGATACCGAGGCATGCAACAAATGCGAATCCTGCCTCTCGTTTAACTCATCCCGGTCCTTTAATATTCATGAGCTTGATGCAGCTTCCAATAACTCGGTTGAGGACATAAGAAGCCTGATAGAGCAGGTAAGGATACCCCCCCAGGTCGGCAGGTACAGCATATATATCATCGACGAGGTACACATGCTTTCCTCCCAGGCATTCAATGCTTTCCTCAAAACCCTTGAAGAACCACCCGCACACGCCATATTTATCCTTGCGACAACCGAAAAGCACAAGGTTCTGCCAACCATTCTATCCAGGTGCCAGATATATGACTTCCACCGGATAAAGATTGAGGATATTGTAACCCACCTCGAAAGTATTGCAGCTTCAGAAAATATAGAAGCCGAAAGTGAGGGTCTGAATATCATTGCACAGAAAGCTGATGGCGCCATGCGCGATGCTCTCTCTATTTTTGACCAGATAGCCAGTTTCTCGGGAGGCAAGATTACCTACCAGAACGTGATCGCCAATCTGAACGTGCTCGATTACGATTACTATTTCAGACTTACCGCTGCTTTTCTCACAGGAAATATCCCGGCCTCCCTGCTGATCTTCAACGAAGTTCTGGAAAGGGGTTTTGACGGGCACAATTTTGTGAACGGGCTCAGCAGGCATTTCCGTGACCTTCTTGTTTGCCGCGATGAAGTTACCCTTAAGCTTCTGCAGGTAGGTGCCTCCATCCGCGAAAAATACAGGGAGCAGTCAAAATCCTCTCCCCCCGAATTCCTGCTCAGGGCGCTGGAAATAACCAACCAATGCGATATATCATTCAGGTCCAGTAAGAACCAACGTCTGCATGTTGAACTTTGCCTTGTACGTATCTGCGGTCTGATGACCGGTGAAAAAAAAAAATCTGATGCAGAGGCAAAAGGCCTGAAAAGAAAGGAACCACCTCACGAAGCCTCAGCCGGAAACAGGGAGTCGCCGAAGCACCATTCACATAAGACTGTATCCGGCCGGGAAACAAGCCAGGCAGCAGATTTAAAAGGAAAGAATGAAAATGTACCGCCTCCCGTGTCAACACATTCTACAATAGCTGACAGCGGAAAGTCCTCTGATAATAAAGGTGTTGAAAGATCAGCTACCTCATTGCCGAATCGCGAACAGGCAGAGACAGGTGAAACCGTGCCTGTCGGCCCTGCTGTTTTAATAAAAGGACAGGAACAACAAGTTAAAGGACAGGAGCAGCAAGTAAATAAGGATAAAGCCAAAAAAAACTATGAGGCTGTTGAAGAAAATGCCAACGGCACAATTTCAATCAAGGATGTGCTGAGGGGAACCACACCTCCTGCTGCCGGTGGACAGGTAAGGGAAGAGATGCAGGAAGACGACCTGCCTGAGACCGGAAAAGATGACGATGAGCTGCTGCTGAATGAAGAGGGTGACGATCTTACCGTGAAAGACCTGAGCGAGCAATGGAAAAAGTTTGCCAACCAGATAAGGAACAGGCACCCCAGGTTATACAACACCCTCCTGGCAAACAAGCCCATCATAACAGGCAGTGCCGGTATTGAGTTTGAGGTAAGCAACCCGCTGCAAAAGGAGGCCATGAACAGGATTAAGCCCGAATTACTTAAACACCTGAAACGCGAGTTGAACAAAAACATAGAGCTTGTGGTTAAAGTTAATGAGGGAGCTGTTGAAAGCCGTCTCTACCTGCCTGAGGACAAGTTCGGCCATATGGTGAAAAAAAACCCCGATCTGGCCCTGCTAAGGCAAAAGCTGAACCTTGATTTTGATTAGCGTTGAATGATTGGCCCGTTCTGTAAAGATCTTGTTAAATAATTTAAGCGTAAAACCATGCAAACCGAGAAGATCAGAATTGAAAACGGCAATTTGTCAGTACCTGACATGCCTGTTATACCTTTTATAGAAGGCGACGGCACCGGGCCCGATATATGGGCGGCAGCCGTTCGCGTATTTGATTCGGCAGTTGAAAAGGCTTACAATGGCAAAAGAAAGATCGCCTGGAAAGAGGTCCTTGCCGGCGAAAAGGCATATAATGCCACCGGTGAATGGCTCCCCCGGGAGACACTCGATACCATCTCCGAATACCTGGTCGCAATAAAGGGGCCCCTGACCACCCCGGTGGGTGGCGGCATAAGATCACTGAACGTAGCACTGCGCCAGATCCTGGACCTCTATACCTGCCTCAGGCCGGTGAAATATTACGAAGGGGTGCCTTCACCTGTAAAAGACCCTTCGACGACCGATATGGTTATCTTCCGTGAAAACTCAGAAGATATATATGCCGGGATCGAATGGATGGCAGGCACTGAAGAGAACAAAAAGATTATTGATTTCCTTACGGGCGTAATGAATGTTGAGAGTATCCGGTTCCCCGAAACTTCCTCCATCGGGGTCAAGCCAGTCTCCAAACAGGGCACCGAAAGGCTTGTGCGCGCCGCCATCAACTACGCCATAAGTGAGAACAGGGATTCGGTAACACTTGTACATAAAGGGAATATCATGAAATATACAGAGGGCCAGTTCAAGCAATGGGGATACGAACTGGCCGAAAGGGAATTCGCAGGTAAGGTGTTTACCTGGAAGCAGTATGACGAGATTGCCGCCGGGAATGGAAAGGAGGCTGCAAACAAGGCCCAGGATGAAGCGGTGAAAGACGGAAAGATCATCATCAAAGATGTGATTGCCGATGCTTTCCTGCAGCAGATACTCACAAGGCCCGCCGAATATTCGGTCATAGCCACCATGAACCTTAACGGCGACTACATATCAGATGCGCTGGCCGCAATAGTTGGAGGCATTGGTATAGCCCCGGGGGCAAACATAAACTATGAGACAGGGCATGCAATTTTTGAAGCAACGCATGGCACTGCACCTAAATATGCAGGACTGGATAAGGTGAACCCTGGTTCGGTTATTCTTTCAGGGGTAATGATGCTGCAGTACCTGGGATGGCAGGAGGCTGCAGATTTGGTGGTAAGAGGATTGCAACGGGCAATACTTAATAAGACAGTTACCTACGACTTTGCACGACTGATGAGCGACCCTGAAGAGGTGTCATGCTCCGGGTTTGCCTCTGAAATAATAGGTCATATGGACTGACTGCCGGGCAGGCACCAGGGAAGATCTCCATTTGCTGCCGGTTAATAATGACTGCGGTGCCTCCAATGAACATTATACCGGTTTGTTTGTTCCCTTAAAAAAACATTGCGCGTATCGGTTTACATGCCCGCAGACTTTACTTAATTGATATTTATTACCAACATTTTAATCCAAATAAACAATGCTTAACAAAAAAGTTGAACAGATACTTAATGAACAGGTCGGGAAAGAGGGCTATTCTTCAAATCTTTACCTGGCGATGGCCTCATGGGCAGAAACAATGGGCTATGAAGGTATTTCCAACTGGATGCATGCACAGGCCGAAGAGGAGCGGGAGCATATGCTGAAGCTTATCGGATACATAAACGAGCGCGGCGGAAAAGCGCTGATCCCCGCTTTTGAGCAGCCTCCCGGTGAGTTCAAGTCGGTTAAGGCTATGTTCGAACAAGTCTTTGAGCATGAGCAGTATGTCTCAAAACTGATTAACGATATCGTACAGGTATGTGAACAGGAGAAGGACTATACAACCCATAACTGGATACAATGGTTTGTTACCGAACAGATCGAAGAGGAGGCCTCGGCCAATAATATACTCGACAAACTGAACCTGCTGGGTGACGGTCCCCTCTATATGTTCGACCGCGATATTATGGATATGAGAGGTGAGGATAAGGAGTGAACAACCCTTTTGAATTAAAGTAAAAAGCTTTCCTGGTATAACCTATGGAAAGCTTTTTCAGTTTTATGCATATCTTTGTAATCCTGATACTAAAACATAACCAAAAAAAAATCAACAACATGTATTCAAAAAATAAATTTGCTGTTCTGAAATACTTACCGATTGTGCTGCTCATGTCTGCAGCTGCATGTGAGGCCCCCGAAGCTGATATCGAGCCTTTTGGCGATAATATAGAACGTGACATCGAGGTACTCGCCTCAGATGAATTCGAAGGACGGGCCCCGGCAACCCCGGGAGGTGAAAAGGCGGTAGCGTATATTAAATCACGGTTCACAGAAACCGGTCTAAAACCTGCCAATGGTGATTCATACCTGCAACCGGTCCCGCTCGTAGAGATCACAGGGTCAGACTTCTCGCCCCTGAGGGTCAGCGGCCCGGATGAGGAAATACTTCTTGACTATCTTGATGATATGGTTATAGGGACCTACAGGCTTCAGGAATCAGTCTCACTTGAGGACAGTGAACTGGTTTTCGCCGGTTACGGGATAGTGGCTCCCGAATACGATTGGGACGACTATGAGGGACTCGATGTAGAGGGTAAAACTGTAGTGGTCCTGGTCAACGACCCGGGGTTTGCAACCGGCGACGACTCAATCTTCACAGGTAAGGCAATGACATATTATGGACGGTGGACCTACAAATTTGAAGAGGCCGCCCGGCAGGGTGCTGCGGCTGCACTTATAATTCACCAGACAGAACCTGCGAGCTACGGATGGGATGTAGTAAGGAATTCATGGTCGGGAACACAGTACGGCGTTGCTTCCCAGGGTGAAACTGAACGGCTGCTTGCAGAAGGATGGATACATCTTGACCCTGCAAGGATAATCTTTGAAATGGCAGGCATGGATCTGGATGAAGCAGTTGAAAGTGCTCACAGGAACGATTTCAGTGCCACTCCTATGGGACTTACCGCATCAGCCTCTTTTAATAATGAATTCAGCTTCGCCGAGTGCAACAATGTTATCGGGTATATCGAAGGAAGCAGCCGCCCTGAAGAAACCGTTATCTACATGGCCCACTGGGATCATCTCGGGAAGGTGGAAATTGACGGAGAGGTGCAGATTTATAACGGCGCAGTTGACAACGCAACCGGAGTGGCTGCACTTATAGCAATTGCAGAAAAGTTTATGGAAGCCGGCGAATCTCCCGAGCGCTCGGTGGTATTCATCGCGGTAACGGCAGAAGAGAGCGGGCTGCTCGGGTCACGTTACTACTCCGAGAATCCCCTTTTCCCCATTGCTACCACAGTTGCGGGTATAAACATGGATGCGTTGAACGTTTACGGCCCCACCCACGATATAGTTGCTGTCGGTTACGGATTTTCGGAGCTGGACGACTATATGAAAAGACATGCAGCCAAACAGAACAGGGTCGTAAAACCCAATCCATACCCTGAAAGGGGGTACTACTACAGGTCAGATCATTTCAATATGGCCAAGCAGGGCGTGCCGATGATCTATGCAAACGGCGGTTCTGATTACATCGGCAGGGATGAGGAATATTCTGAGAAAGCTGCAGCAGACTACGCTGCAAGGTACCACCAGCCAACAGATGTGGTACATGATATGTGGGATTACGACGGGATCCACCAGGACCTCTGGTTCTTCTATGGTATTGGAAACGAGCTTGCCAACAATAATGATTTTCCAAACTGGCATCCTGAAAGTGAATTCCGTGCTGCCAGGGATGCTCTGGAGCATCTGAGAAGGAACTGAAATATTTTTATTCGGAGGGGGTAATGCTTTGCCGCGTTATAGCGTTATACCAGAAATAATTCGTTTAAAAAATTTACCTTTGCAGGTAATGGAGTCAAGGTAACATAAAAACAGGAACTTTTAAATGGGTATAGTAAAGTTAATAAGCAGTCTTTTTGGCAATAAATCAGCCCGCGATATTAAAGAGATAACCCCTCTTCTTAACAAGGTTTTTGAAGCATATGAAAAAGTCACACCTCTAACCAATGATGAACTGAGGGATATGTCGGCCGGACTCAAGCAGAAGGTCAGAGATGTCATAAAGGATGATGAAGAGGAGGTTGAAAAGCTTAAACAGCAGGCAGAAAGCGATGAAGTGGGTCTGAGTGAAAAGGAAGATATATACAAAAAGATCGACAGGATAGAAAAAGATATCAATGCAAAACTTAAAGATGTCCTGCTTGAAATCCTGCCCGATGCTTTTGCCATTATCAAGGATACCGCCCGCAGGTTCAAGGAGAATGAAGAGGTTGAGGTTGCAGCAAGCGATTTTGACCGGAACCTGGCAGCTAACAGGAACAGTATTGAGATAAGGGGTGGCAAGGCAGTCTGGAAAAACCGATGGGTTGCAGGGGGGAATGAAACCACCTGGGATATGATACATTACGATGTACAGCTCATCGGTGGTATAGTCCTGCACTCGGGAAAGATTGCCGAAATGGCTACCGGCGAGGGAAAAACTCTTGTAGCCACACTTCCCGTGTTTCTTAATGCCCTTTCGGGGAGGGGGGTTCATGTGGTAACGGTAAACGATTACCTTGCCCGCCGTGACGCTGAATGGATGGGGCCCCTGTATGAGTTCCACGGGTTGTCGGTCGACTGTATAGACAAGCACCAGCCCAACTCCGAACCGCGTCGCAAGGCTTATATGGCCGATGTTACATTCGGCACAAATAATGAGTTTGGTTTTGATTACCTGCGCGACAACATGGCTATCAATCCCGACGACCTGGTACAGAGACCACATAATTATGCCATTGTCGACGAGGTAGACTCCGTATTGATTGATGATGCACGTACACCTCTTATCATCTCGGGCCCGGTAGCAAAAGGCGAAAACCAGCTTTTCGAGGACCTGAAACCGAAGGTCGAAAGCCTTGTCAGCGCCCAGAGAAAGCTTGTCAATGATGTTATTGTCGAGGCAAGGAAAGCTCTGGCTGCAGGCGACACCGAAAAGGGTGGATTCATGCTACTGAGGGCATATAAAGGCCTCCCCAAAAATAAAACTCTTATCAAGCTGCTGAGCGAAGAGGGCAACAAGGCGTTGATGCTCAAAACCGAGAATTTCTATATGCAGGATAAGAGCAAGCACATGTACAAGGTAACCGACGAGCTCTATTTTGTAATAGACGAAAAGGTGAATTCTATTGAGTTGACCGACAAGGGAATAGACCTTATAACATCGGCTTCGGATGATGAAAAGTTCTTTATTTTGCCTGATATAGGCAGCGAAATTGCCGAACTGGAGAAATCAAACCTTAATACCGATGAAAAACTGGAGAAAAAAGATACCCTGCTTCGGGACTATGCTGTTAAATCGGAAAGGGTCCACACTATAAACCAGCTTCTGAAGGCATACACCCTGTTCGAAAAGGATGTCGAATATGTGGTTATAGACAATAAGGTCAAGATAGTTGACGAGCAGACAGGGCGAATAATGGAGGGCAGAAGGTACAGTGACGGCTTGCACCAGGCCATTGAGGCAAAGGAGAAGGTTAAAGTGGAGGCTGCTACCCAGACATTCGCTACCATCACCCTGCAGAACTATTTCAGGATGTACGAAAAGCTTGCAGGTATGACCGGAACGGCAGAGACCGAAGCAGGCGAATTCTGGAACATTTATAAGCTCGATGTCGTGGTTATCCCGACAAACAAGCCTTGTGTGAGGGATGACCGTGAAGACCTGGTCTACAAGACCAAAAGGGAGAAGTACAACGCGGTGATCGATGAGATTGTCACCCTGGTAGGCAAAAACAGGCCGGTACTTGTCGGCACTACCTCGGTTGAGATATCAGAGCTGTTGAGCCGTATGCTCAAGATCAAGGGCATTAAACATAACGTGCTCAATGCCAAGCTGCACCAGAAAGAGGCAGATATTGTGGCTGAAGCCGGACATCCGAAAACGGTCACGATAGCTACCAACATGGCCGGGCGTGGTACCGATATTAAACTCACCCCCGCGGTGAAAGAAGCCGGAGGACTCGCTATTGTCGGTACCGCGAGGCATGAATCGAGGAGGGTTGACAGACAGCTCAGGGGCCGTGCCGGAAGGCAGGGCGACCCGGGCTCTTCGCAGTTCTTTGCATCGCTTGAAGACGACCTTATGAGGCTTTTCGGGTCCGACCGTATTGCAAAGCTGATGGACAGGATGGGATTAAAGGAAGGCGAGGTTATCCAGCACTCCATGATCACAAAATCTATCGAAAGAGCACAGAAAAAGGTTGAAGAGAATAATTTCGGTATCAGGAAGCGGCTACTGGAATATGACGATGTAATGAACGCCCAGCGTGAGGTAATTTACTCAAAGAGAAAGAATGGCCTCAAAGGGGAGCGGCTGGATGTAGAGATTGCAAACATGATGTACGATGTTTGCGAAAATCTTGTCGATCAGTATCACGAAACGGCCGATTTTGAAGGTTTCTCCATGGAGCTGATACGCCTCTTCTCGATAGACTCGCCTGTCAGTGAAGAGGAATTCAGAGAAATGAGCCCGGCGGATATAATGGACAGGATGCGTGACCTGCTCAATGAGACATTTACACGTAAAGTAAGCACAATTGCGCAGCAGGCTTATCCGGTAATTAAAGATGTTTATGAGAAGAGCTCCCACCTCTATGAGAATATTGTAGTGCCCATCTCCGACGGGGCCAAGGTGTTCCAGGTGGTTACAAATCTCAAAAAAGCCTACGAAACAGAGGGAAGGGATATTGTAAAGTCTTACCAGAAGACTGCAATACTTATGGTTATCGATGAGCTTTGGAAAGAACACCTCAGGGAGATGGACGACCTGAAGCAATCGGTGCAGACTGCAACCTACGAGCAGAAAGACCCGCTTCTGATATATAAATTTGAATCCTTCGAACTGTTCAAGACCATGGTGGGGAGGGTTAACCGCGATGTTGTGGCAACCCTCATGAAGGGGCACATACCCATCAGGGATGCGAGCCAGGTAAGAGAAGCCGAGAAGAGAAGAAGGCTTGATATGAGCAGGTACGAAACCAGCCGCAGGAATGAGATGATGGCCAATACCAAGGAGCAGCAAAAGTCACAGCCGGTCAAGGTGGAGAAAAAGGTGGGGCGTAACGAACCATGCCCCTGCGGTAGTGGAAAGAAATATAAACATTGTCACGGGAAAGTGGGTGTGCATGCATAATATGAAATGATCCTGTTAAATTATCAAAAAATACTACCATAATGCGGGTAAATATCCTTTTCCTCCTTACAGCCCTGGTGTGGGCACTTCCAATTGATACACAAGCACAGCAGCAGGAGATCAGAACCCTTGAAATAGGTGAACCTGCTCCCGGTTTCGACCTGCCGGGCATCGATGGCAGAACCTACACCCTTGCCGATTTCGACCAGTATGAGGTACTGTTCATAGTATTCTGGGCTAACCACTGCCCCACAGCCCAGGCTTACGAAGACAGGCTTATTGAGATGGTTAACAACTACCGCCCCCGGGGTGTCGGGTTTGTCGCGATCTCTCCAAACTCACCAGAAGCTGTAAGCCTAAGTGAACTTGGCTACACCGATGTGGGAGACGATTTTGACGATATGGTTGTAAGGGCGGCAGATAAAGGATATAACTTCCCTTACCTGTACGATGGCGACGATCACAGAGGATCAATAGCCTATGGGCCGGTAGCCACTCCTCATGTTTTCATTTTTGACAGCGACAGAAAACTAAGGTACCGTGGCAGGATAGACGATACTGAAAATCCATACATTGAACCCGGTACATCCGATGCAGCCGACGCACTCAATGCCCTTTTGGACGGAAGGAATGTGGAAATAGAAGTTACCCCCTCGTTTGGATGCTCGATCAAATGGAAGTGGAATGACCAGTGGAAAAACAGACTCGACAGGCAATGGGCCGAGATGCCAGTGTCTGTCGAAAAGATCGGGGCAGCAGGCATTAGTGAGATTATTGCAAATAACAGCGAAAAACTGCGGCTGGTAAACATCTGGGCAACATGGTGCGGGCCATGTATTGTAGAGTTTCCTGATCTTGTATCCATCTACAGGATGTACCGTGGCAGGAATTTCGAGTTCATATCCATTAGCGCCGATAATCCCCGCAGAGAGGACAATGTTCTCGGTTTCCTTAAAGACAAACAGGCCGCAAACAGAAACTACCTCTATGAGGAAACAAACAAGTATAAGCTTATTGAAGCGGTTGATGCAGAATGGCAGGGAGCCCTTCCCCATACCTTGCTTATAGCTCCCGGAGGTGAAATCGTTGCAAGATATGCAGGAGTCATTGACCCGCTTACCGTCAAAAGGGATATCGTGGGCTACCTTGGACGATACTTTGCTGATGACTGAAAAATATTGTCTGTTCAGTTTCAGCCCTCCAGCCGGCAACTTTGCCAGTCAATCTTTTGTTGTTTCCGAAGTTTAACAAACAGGTCGTTTCAGCAGGGCACCGTTCAGAGCTCCAATCTGACAGCACCCTTATTCCTTATGGTCAGACTGCTGCATGCGCCGCGTCCGAATATATGCTCCATGGTGCCTATATAGCTATCAAGCAGTTCTCCGGGCACAAATGCCTGTATTGTGCCGGCAAAACCTCCGCCGTGCACTCGCCAGGCTCCTTTGTCACTTAGCAGCATTTCACTCATCGCCAGTCCCAGTGCAACCCCCTGCTCACTTATGCTGTGCGGTGAATGGATATTCTGGTTATACATAAAAGAGCTGTAACCCGACTCGACAACCATCTGCAGAAAAGCCGCAAAATCCCCCTTCTCAAGGGCCTCTACCTGCCTGACAACCCTTTCATTATCCTGTTGAAAGTGAAATGCCCTCAGAATAGAACGGTCACCGGTTTTTTTCCTCAGATCAGGAATGGCCCTTACAATATCATCAAGATTAACTTCCCGTAGCACCGACCCGCCAATTGCAGAAGCAACCGCCTTCATTTCAGCAGGTACCGATGCATAATCCTCATTAAGGTCGGCATGGTCTCCCCCCGTATCGGTAATCACCAGAGAATAACCGGTGGTGGTAAAATCAAAGTCCACTTTTTTTACCAGCGGATCTGAGGGATCCTTGAAATCTATAGTAATAAGTCCCCCTGTTGCACAAGCTGTCTGATCCATGAGCCCGCAGGGTTTCCCAAAATAGTTGTTCTCAGCGTACTGTCCGGTTTTTGCTATTTGCAGCGGGTCAATGCGTCCTTCATTAAAAAGGTGGCTTATTATTACCCCAATAAGCACTTCGAAGGATGCCGACGAACTCAGTCCCGAACCTTTGGGCACCCTGCCTTCTATGCCGGCATCGAATCCTCTGCACCGGAAACCGGCATTAGCAAGGCCTGCAACCATCCCCCTTACAAGAGCAGCCGCCGTGAACTTCTCATTATCATATACTGCTGTATCGGTAGTGTCAACTTCAAATGAAGGGTATCCGGCCGAATCGATCCTGATGATATTTGAACCATTGGGTTTTGCTACTGCAATATTGTCAAGGCTGACCGATCCGGCAAGCACCCTCCCGAAATTATGGTCGGTATGGTTACCACCAATTTCTGTCCGGCCCGGCGAACTGAACAGGGATAAACCGCCATCAGCTCCGTACCTGCTTTCAAAGCGCTCAACCAGTTTTATCCAGGTGGAGGCCTGTCTCCCGGCAGAGTCAGGGTCACTGCCATAGAGGTTCTGAAAAACCGGGTTATTCCCGTTGTCTATCTTTGCTATTAACTGATCCGGAGTCTTCATATCTTTATACGTGCAAATTAAGTAAATAAATTTTATAATCAGTGAGTTAAAGCCATTTACAGATCTTCTGCAGCCGGGTATATCATCTCAACGGTCTCCTGCCTGAGCCACCCCTTGTTGCCGTCGCTCAGCCTTACCGAATACCAGTCGCCAATTGCCTCCTCGACCCGGACTTTGGTGCCTTCGTGTATTATGAAAAGGTCGGTGCTGTTGACGTCAGGAGAACTCTTTACAGGTACCGACTGGACAAATACAATGGCTCCGTTGTAGTTTTTAATATGGTTCCGCTGATCAAGTCCCAGCGAAAAGGTGAGGGCAGAAACAAGGAGCATCAGGGTTGCAAGCCAGAAAGAAACCTTTTTTGCCGCTGTTGATGACACCATGAGAAATATTGCCAGCAAAACCAGCATACCGGTAAATGCTGATATACTTATCATGGCCCAGCCGCGGTAACTCATAATATCCCTGGTTCCGTTCCACCATCGGTTGAGAAAAAAACCGGGCAATTCTTCTATCCTGTCTCTCAGATGCGACCTTGCAAGCTCAAGATTGAACCTTATGTCTTCGTCGCCGGGAGATAACAGCGCCGCCCTTTCATAATTGAGTATGGCATGAGAAATACGGTTTGACCTGTACCATGCGTTACCGAGGTTGTAATAAAGTTCCGGTGAATGATATCCTGAGCTGACAATTTGTTCGTAAACCAGTATGGCATCTTCAAATTTCCCTTCAAGGTAGAGATTATTTGCCAGTTCAAAAGCCTCTTCAGGAATGCCGATATCTGACTGTTCAGGCAAAAGAACAACTTCACCGGTTTGTTCTGCTTCTTCCTGGCCGACCGCCAGTACCCCGGAACCGGTCGTAAAAGCAAGGCTCATGATTAAGGCTGACAGGTATTTAGTGATAATGCTGTTCATCTTTTGATTGTTTGCTCTGTTTCTGTTATTACCCTCAATGCGTCATTGTAAATACTCCCCATGTCTGGCATCGACGATGAAGGAGCATACCTTGCATATTCACACTGGCCTATTATGTCCATAAGCTTTTCAACAAGATTGCCGGGTACTTCCTTCTCATAAAGCACCGACCGCGCCTTTTCGCTGTTAAGGTCAGCTACCGGTATGAGAAGCTTGTCACTGAGGTATCCCCACAATGCCTTTAACACCTCCTCGAAGAAAGGCTGCTGTTCGTTATGCTTCAGGTATTTCCCGGCCAGTTTAAGCCTTTTTCCTGCTATCCTGCTTGCCCGGCGATTCTTCATCCTGGCAATATCGGTACGGTCTCTGATATTTTTCCTCTGTATCACAACCAAACCGGCAAACAGGGTAAGGGGCACAATGAACCACAGATAGAAACTGAATGAACCATATGGGTCTGATGCTATATTCCTGAAGGCAACCGCTCCTGTTCTTATAAACCGGATATCCCTTCCTACAATCCTGACATCTTCCCTGGTAAAGCCCGTTACCCCGGGTCCGGCTTCAGGGGTGTCTGAATAGTGCACAGCGAGGTTCAGTTCATCCGACCTGAGTGTGTGGAAGGTGCCTGACTGGGGATTGAAGTAGCTGAAACGGACAGGCGGAATACGGTAATTTCCTTCCGACCTTGGTATCATCAGATACTCCCAGGTAATGCTGCCCTCCTGCCCCCTGTTACTGTTATTCACGTTTTCGCGCACCGATGGGTCGTATACCTCAAATGTGGGAGGAAAATCGACCGGGGGGCTCCCCATGAGACTCAGGTTCCCGTTCCCTGTGACGGTGACCCTCAGGGTCACCGCCTCATTTGTGCCTGCCTCCCTGCTGTCTGTATCAACATCAAGGCTAAAATTTCCTACTGCACCATCAAAACCGTCCGGCCTTTGGGTGGGTAGCGGATGAACTGTCAGTGTTCTTGAGGAGGTTCGTACAGGAACCCTCCTGGTTTCAAAACCACCGAAAAAATCATCAAATAAACTGCCCCTCCTTCCTGCCCTCTGGCGCACCATGGCATCCATCTCAAAAGGTTCTATGGTTATATCGCCGCTCCTCTGTGGAAATAATATGAACTGCCTCAGGATACCGGTACCGTAAACTTCGCCGTCAATAACCTCCCGCTCGAGTCCACGTATAGGCGGTGTCTCGATCTCCTGTTGAAAGAACCCGCTAAAAGAGGGGAATCTCACATTCTCGATACCTGTGAGATCGAGCTTTGAATATAGCTTGATCGTTACTACCACCCCTTCACCCTGGTATACTTCGTCTTTGTCGAGGATAAAACGGACAAATATGTCTTCTCCTGGCGCTCCGGGACTGGTTGGCTCAGCACCGGGTCTTGCCGGCTGCGAAGGTAATGCCCTCCTGCCTTCACTGTCTTCTGTAACCTCAATGGAAACCGGGTTGCTTTCATAGGTTGACGATCCGGCTGTTATAGATGCGGAGCCTATTGTAAAACTACCGGTTTCATTAGCCTCCAAAATATATGTAAAGGTTACCGTTACAGTCTGTGTCATCTCACCGTTAATGATCTGCACACTGCTGCTGCTGGAGGTTGAGGGACCCGAAACCAGCCTGAAACCGGAAAGATCGGGTAGCCTGAGGTCGCTACCCCTGGCATTCAGTGAATAGGTAAGCCTGAATTGCTCCCCTGCAGCTACAACAGGAGGCGCTGATGCCCTGAATTCAATATTCTGTGCACCTGCGTCCCATATGAACAGAACCAGGACCGGAACTGCCAGCCCCGTTATTCTTGCCAGCTTTTTAATTATATAAGCAATAGCTGTTTGCATTGGTGTGACTTTATAATTTCAACTCCTGGTACCGGACTATGTGATGCGTACCCGGCATCTGACCCGAGTTATTTGTTAATTTTATTCTATCTGCCTTTTGGCTGATGGGAGCTCACTCATAGTTTTACCAGTTCCTTCCCGATTGGGCCCTTTGGCGGGTCTCTCTCTGCTCCATCAGCTTCTCCTGTACGCGCTTCTCCTCACGCTCAGCAGCTTCAAGCATTCGCATGGCATCCTCCGGCGATATCTGGTCGGGATGGGGCTGCGCCTGGTCCTCCGGACTATCCGGGCTGTCATTGTCGCCTGGTTCCGGCTGCTGCCTGTCATCCTCATCGCCGGGATCCTGACTGCCGCTGTCATCCTCCTGGCCTTCGCTGTCATCTCCCTGGTCCTGACTATCATCATCCCCTTCCTGCTGCCGGTCCTGCTGGTCGTCAAGCAGACTCTGGGCAAACGCCAGGTTATACCTTGTTTCAGGATCATGAGGATTATTCCTGAGAGCCTCCTTATAGGCTTCAATACTCTGCTCCACCTGCTGCATCATCAGCATCGAATTACCCAGATTATGAAACACCTTTGAACGGTTTAGCGGGTCATCAATATCCTGACCCAGCTCCCCGAAATACCTGGCAGCCTCGTCATACCTGCCTTGTTTGTAGAGCGAGTTGCCGAGGTTAAATCTGGCCCGTGGAGATTCTTCATCACTTTCGAGCGCCCTTCGGTATGAGAGCTCCGACTCGTCGAACATCTCCTTGTTATATAGCCTGTTGCCCTCTCTTATGTGCCGGCGTTCCGGTTGTGCCCCGGCCCGGTGTGTTCCTGCGGCTAACAGGACTGCAAGCAAGAAAACCGATCCGATCCTGGTCGCGGCAAACTGATTTTTTCTTTCCATAGGCTCCTTGTATGTATAGGTTACAATCTGTTACGATCCTTATAATAACCAAAGTCCGGTATCACAATAAAGCCGGGTGACGGCTGCACGTACACCGCTGCAGGCACCGCTGTTATCCGGCCGGAATCACCTGAACAGTTTAATACTGCCCAGTAGCCTGTTCCTGCGCTCGAGAACAAGAAAATCTATAACCAGCAGGATAAGGGCAATGGCCGCCATGTATTGAAACCGTTCATCAAATTCAGTGTATACCATCTCCTCAAAACCGGTCTTCTCCATTTTATCAATCTCTTCCATTACAGTACTGAGTCCGGTATCCGTTGTCCCCGACCTGATATATATTCCATTTCCTTCAGATGCTATTGCCCTCAGTGTAGCCTCATCCAGGCGGGTAATAACGGTGTTCCCGTCCTCATCGGTAAGAAAACGTGCCTGTCCCCCGGCGGCAGGTATTGGTGCGCCTTCAGGCCTGCCAATTCCTATGGTGTGAATAGTTATGCCGTTTTTTCCTGCAGCAGCAGCTGCTGCTACGGGGTCATCCTCATGGTCTTCTCCGTCAGAAATTATTATCAGTACCCTCCCGGCCCCGCTATCAGGGGTAAACGATCTTTCTGCCAGGGATATGGCACGCCCAATGGCTGTACCCTGCACCGGCACTATGTCGGTGGTTATGTTTTCCAGTATCATCCTTGCTGCCGTGTAATCGCTCGTAACCGGTACCTGAACGTAGGCGTCGCCGGCAAAAACTATAAGTCCAATACGGTCGTTACGCAGGTTGCTTAGCATTCGCGATATAGACATCTTCGCTCTCTCAAGCCTGTTGGGCCTGACATCTTCAGCCAGCATGCTGTTTGAAACATCAAGGGCAATAATTATTTCAACTCCTTCTCGCCTGGCTTCTTCCAGCCTTGATCCGAAACGGGGACCGGCAATCGCCAGAATTATGAATACCAGTGATGTCAGGAACAGTATAAATTTAAAAACAGGACGTCCCCCCGACACCATAGGCATCAGGGTGCCAAGCAGCCTGGGATCTCCAAACCTCCTCAGGATCTTTCGCCTGTGATATCTTGCGAGTGCAAAAACAACCACAAGCACCGGTACCAGCCACAGGTACCAAAGTACACCGCTGTTTTCAAACTCGAACATCTCTTGTTAATTTTGCTGTTTTTACCATACCGCTTTCGCAGAACTTTAAGTTATAAATTTAGTTATATCACTAAACCTCAATATACTCTTCGTGCCACCTGCTTTCCGGGTGTCTCCGGATGCCAGCCCTTATAGTCATCTGCTCCCGCACAGAGGATATACCGGCTGCTCCACTGGCCGGTATCAGGGGATGCTTCTGAGAAGCAGGACCCTCAAAAGCCATTCTGCCAAAAGCAGGATGCCTGCCAGTAAAGCAAAAGCCCTGTATTCCTCCCTGTTGGCAGAAAAATGCCTTACATCTATAAGAGATTTCTCAAGCTCCTCTATCTCAGAATATATTTCCAGCAACTTATCTTCGTCCGTTGCCCTGAAATACCTGCCACCGGTTATCTCTGCGATCTCATAAAGTATCTCCTCATCAATATCGGCTTCAATACTCTGGTATTGAACGCCACCTGGTGTCTGAACAGGGAAAGGTGCCGCCCCCCTGCTTCCCACCCCTACCGTATAGACCCTTATACCGAAGCTGGCGGCAATATTGGCGGCTGTTATGGGATCTATTGCCC
The DNA here is from genome assembly GCA_007131165.1 of Bacteroidales bacterium. Lineage (GTDB taxonomy): Bacteria > Bacteroidota > Bacteroidia > Bacteroidales > PUMT01 > PXAP01. The sequence continues at coordinate 18,482 of SLRB01000314.1, forward strand.
CCCTGTTATTCACTCCGTCGGTCAGCAATATAATGATCCTGCTCTGTGAATCGCTGTTGCGCAGACGGTTGACCGCCGTTGCTATACCCATACCGATGGCAGTGCCATCTTCTATCATGCCAATTTCAACCTCTCTCAGGAGATTGACCAGCACTGCATGATCTGTTGTCAACGGACATTGGGTAAAGCTTTCACCACTGAAAATTACCAGCCCTATCCGGTCATTCCTCCTGCCGGAAATAAATTCTGCGGCTATATCCCTTGCGGCCTCCATCCTGTTCGGCTTGAAGTCTTCTGCAAGCATACTGCTCGATATATCGAGCGATATCATGATGTCTATCCCTTCGGTCTCTATCTCTTCCCAAACATTATGGGTCTGAGGCCTTGCAAGCACAACAACAAGAAAAGCCACGGCCAGCATCCTGAAACCAAACAGGATGTGCCTGAGATAATGACGCATGGTAACGGGTGCATTATCTGCCCATTGCAGTCCGCTTACCTTTATGGTGGGATAGCGGGACTTCTGCCTGAGAATGTACCAGGCCACCATTGCTGGTATTAGCAGCAAGAGCCATAAAAGATGTGGATATGCAAAACTGTATTCAGCCATTGCAATTTTTAGATTTTTGTACGGCACAGGAAACTGTGACCTCAGCATTCACATGTACCGGCAATTTTTTCTTTATTGTATTTTACTAATTATGAAAATAGCTTATTTGATCTATAGTTTCTGTTAAATGATCTGGCATATTCTTTCTGTATGTTATTTTAATCATAAAAATTTTGACTTACAGCCGGAGCCAACCTGCTTTCCCAAAAAACTTTTTCATCTTGTCTCCTCGCACGGGCTGCCTTCAGGAGGTGGTGACTGTTCCGGCACGGCTTCCGGGCCGCTACCTGCAGTGTTGCTACAGGTAGCCTTGACAAAGCGAAAGGCGGTGTCGAGCGCATTTTCATGTTCAGCTTCGCCGGGCCTTGCCTTAGCAAATTTCACCAGGTCGGCTGTGGTAAAAAAACCCTCAAGCAGCTTAAATACCTCACTATCTATACTTTTCAAGTTTTTTAACTCTGTTAATATTTCATCACTGGTTAGCTCCATTGCCATGATGCCGAATCGCCTTTCAATATATATACGAACAATTTCAGTCATTCGTGTGTAATACTCCTTCACTCTGCCTTTCTGCCAAAGAGCTTCCTTCCTGAGCTCCTTCAAATTCCTCAGGGCTGTTGCATGAGCCGGTTCTTCAGGTTTTGCAGCGTCCGGTTCTGCAGATTTCACTTTCTGTTTTCTGTAATACCTGAAAAGATACCATATAATAAAGCCAATGGCCACAATTGCCAGGACCCAGGGTATCACCTCAAGAAGACCGACCGGTATACCGAGAGGATCCTTGATATCATATATACCCGCTCCACTGTCAACCTCAGGCGCCATAACCTCAAGGCGGGCACGCCGGGTGAGCAGAACATTCTCGTCATCATCAATCATAAACGCGAACGGAAGCGCCTCTGCATAATGTTCGCCCCCGTAGAAAGAGGTGACTGTGTATGATCTGGTTATTCTCAGCTTTCCGTCATCAGTGGTGACCGTATCAGCAGGGTGCCCGGTGAGTATCTCAATTCTCTGCGACAGGGTGTCCCGTAATTGCGGGAACTCTACATGCATCTCCCTGGGCTGTACAACTGAAATGGTAAACAGTGTGTGTTCGCCTATCCATATTGAGGTGGTGTCAAACTGAGCCGATATGCTGATCAACTGGGCGGGGGCGGGGGAAATGGCAGAAAAACCCAGGAAAATCAGAACTGCCAGGATCTTTGACACCCCGGAAATCCTTGCCGGGAAGTAAGTACCTGCTTCAGGCGGGATACTTGACAATACCGCATTCCGGTCTTTTCTGTGCTTCATGGTTTCTGGCTCCAGGTATCTCTTCATGTCGGAATCATCTTCTTTTAAAGAGTTTAATAAGGGGCTTTACATAATCCTGCCCGGTAGCAATGGATATGGCGTCAATACCGTTCTTCATGAACAGCTCATTGAGGCTTTTTTCATGTTTATCCCACCATTCTGTGTATTGCCTGCGTACGTTAACTGATAATGAATCGACCCACCTCACCTCACCGGTTTCGGCATCTCTAACCCTTAGCATACCGGCCCCGGGCAGCTCCCTCTCTCTTTCATCGTATATCCTTATGGCAACAATATCATGCTTTCTTGCAGCGATCCTAAGAGTTTCCTCAAAACGAGAATGGTCTGTGCCGGCACCCTGCACTTCGCCGGCTGATGCACCTCCATCCTCTATACCTGCAGGATCATGGGCGGTGCCAGGGCCTTTACTGCCTGCCGCATCTTTCATTCCCCTGCTGATTCTGTCGCTATATCCGCTGCCGCCTGTTTCGGAGGTATTCAGCAGGAAATCAGATAATATAAATGCTGTGCTTCTTTTCTTTATCGCATTGGTGAGATACCTCAGGGGCTCGGACAGGTCGGTGCCACTGTTCTCGGGAGTAAAATCTATGAGCTCCCTTATGATATGAAGAATATGCCTGCGGCCTTTTTTTGGCGGGATGAACTTCTCAACCTTGTTGCTGAAGAATATAACCCCGATCTTGTCGTTGTTTTGTATTGCCGAAAAGGAGAGGACCGCGGCAATTTCTGTCATCATGTTCTTTTTAAGCATTCCCCTGGTACCGAATTCCTGCGAACCGCTGGTATCGATAAGCAGCATCACGGTAAGCTCACGCTCCTCTTCATAAACTTTTACATAGGGATGGTTGAACCGTGCCGTCACGTTCCAGTCAATGCTCCTTACGTCATCACCAGGCTGGTACTCCCTGACCTCGCTGAACGCCATTCCACGGCCCTTGAAAGCTGAATGGTAATGGCCGGCAAAGATGTCGCGCGATAATCCGCGTGATTTTATTTCGATCTTCCTTACCTTTTTTAGCAGCTCTTTAGCTTCCATCACTCATTTCCCCCTTTTCTTACCGTAACAGTAAACATCCAGTCCCCTTCCTCAATACTTATTTCAAATTTCTCCCCCCTGCTCATTGCCGACCACCTGTTTTCGCCGGCTGGCTCATACTTGTTGTTATAACGGGAAACCAGGTCTTCAAAATAAAACAGGTCAACCATCAGCCGGGTGAAGGTGCACACTCCATCGGTGGACAAAAAGACCAG
>SLRB01000096.1 GCA_007131165.1 Bacteroidales bacterium
CTTCAAAGCTGCCCAGGAGCCTTATGGTAGCATGCTCCTACGAAGATTACCGCAAGGCATGCAGCCAGGAGGTGCCCGAACGTTGGTGGCAAAACTTCAGGAAAGTAAATCACTGACAAAGGTCAAAGGCAATCAGATTAAGATTCCCCCGAACAGCATTAACATTCTTAAAAAGGCTGCATTGCCTCAAAAAAGGGTTTGTTGCCATCTTTCCAACGTTTTACGTCTCCGGCAGGCATGGCCGGTAACTCGCCAGGCACATTTTAAAGAGCTGTATTTTAGCTTTTTTGGCATGATGAAACCTGTTTTTAGCAAAAAATTGTAATTTTTTTTTGCTTTATGGTAACATTAGCGCTGAGGTGTCAGTATAAGTACCAACAAGTTAAAATGCCGGGACTTGTTAAATATTTGTGTGAAATGGTTTTTTTTATTTTCTTTACAATCAACTAATAAAACAAAGCATTATTAACAGCGGCATCCGGCAGGTATGAAAAGGATTTTTTGGCTGGCTATTTTATTAATGACAACATTTACGGCAAAGGGGCAACAAGATCCTCAGTTCAGCCAGAGTATGTTCAATATTATGATGTTTAATCCTGGATTCGTGGGAAGCAAAAATGCAATATGCGCAACAGCCGTTAACCGGCAGCAATGGATGGGGTTTGAAGGAGCTCCCGTATCGTCATTGTTTTCGGTTAATTCACCCTTCCGGCTTTTTGGAGCCGATCACGGCGCCGGGCTGCATATATTGAACGACGAACTGGGTTTTGAGACAAATCTCAGCATCAACGCATCATATGCCCTGAGGATTGACGCCTGGTCGGGTAAACTTGGGATCGGGATCGGCTTCGGTATGATAAACTCCACACTTGATGCCGAATGGTTTGTGCCGGCGGGAGATGCATACACACCGCCTTCCGGCGACCCCTCAATACCTGCCGGCAATGAAAGCGCGCTCACATCCGATTTCTCGGCAGGTGTAATATATTATAACGACGACCTGTACATCGGGTTTTCAAGCACTCATGTGACCCAGCCGGCCGTTGAATATACCCAGACAGCCAGGCCGTTCCTGAGCAGGCATTATTACCTTACGGCAGGTTACAACCTCGAGCTTGCGAACCCTTCGCTAAGTGCCCTGCCGGCCATTATGGCTCAGACCGACGGGGTTATCACCCAGCTTAAACTCGGGGCCGTACTCGATTATGAAAGAAAGTTCTGGGGCGGGCTTTTTTACCGCCCGGGGGCATCCATTGTTGGAATGGCAGGAATTGAACTGTTTAACGGAATCAATATAGGATACTCATACGATTTCTCGACAACCGCCATCATGAGGCACAACAAGGGAACACATGAATTTTTGCTGAGGTACTGTTTTGAGCTTGACAGGGACAGGACGCCGGAGCGGTACAGAAGTATCAGAATTTTATAAATTAAATGTATATCTTGGTTTATTAAAAAAAAGAAAGAAATTTGCATACCCGGTGCCACGGCTGGTAAAAGCCGCCACCGGCCGGATACCGGAACAGGAAAAAATCAGTATTTTAAAATATAAACACTCATGAAACAGTTTTTATTTGCAGTTACCCTTGCCGCAGTAGTTCTTACAGGATGCGGCAGAGCCCCCAGCGGCGAGCTTGTTGGTGTACAGGGAAGAGACAGGTGGCACGAACCCGATCCTTATGGGATGGTATTCGTTCCCCAGGGTCATTTCATTATGGGCCCAAACGATGAAGACGTTATGTTTTCGCAAAACGCCTTCTCAAGAACAATTTCGGTCGATGCTTTCTGGATGGACGAAACCGAGATAACCAACAACAAATACAGGCAATTTGTTTATTATGTGAGGGATTCCATGATGAGAAGGATGCTCGGTGATTACGGCTTTGATGAATTTCTGATAATGGAAGACGATCTTGGCAATGAGATAGATCCGCCAAGGCTGGACTGGAATCCGCGGATAGATATGAGGGACCCCGAGGTGGTAGAAGCCCTGGAAGACATGTATTATCCGGAGAATGAACGGTTTTACAGGAGAAAGGAGATCGACACGAGAAGACTGATCTACGAGTATTTCTGGGTTGACTATGAGCAGGCGGCCCGCAGGTCAAACCGCTGGAATCCAGAAACCCAGCAGTATGAGGGAGTTGTGTACAACCAGCAGGGAGAGGAAGTGCCCATCGTCGACCGGTCATCTTTTGTACTGCGCGACCAGGTAAATGTTTATCCCGATACCCTGGTATGGATACACGACTTTACCTATTCATACAACGAACCTATGGCCGAAATGTATTTCTGGCATCCCTCCTACGACGATTACCCCGTCGTGGGCGTCACCTGGAAGCAGGCAAAGGCCTTCAGTATATGGCGCACAAACTACCTTAACGACCATCTCGCGAGACGCGGACAGGGATACGTGCAGAATTACAGGCTGCCCCTGGAATCGGAATGGGAATACGCGGCCCGCGGAGGTATCCCCCTCTCGAAGTATCCCTGGGGAGGCCCCTACACCAGGAACATGGAAGGCTGTTTCCTTGCCAACTTCAAACCCATGCGCGGTAACTATACAGATGACGGATGGCTCTATACAGCACCGGCCGCATCGTTCGAACCCAATGATTTCGGACTGTACGATATGGCCGGCAACGTGGCCGAATGGACCGAGAACGCGTATGATGAATCGTTCTACACGTTCGCACACGACATGAACCCCAACTATACATACAATGCGCTCCCGCAGGATCCGCCCGCACTTAAAAGAAAGGTTGTAAGGGGCGGTTCATGGAAAGATGTGGCCTACTACCTGCAGGTAAGTACCAGGACGTATGAATACCAGGATACGGCAAAATCATACGTTGGATTCAGGAATGTAAGATCCTACCTGGGTGGCTCAAGATAGAATATAAATTAAAATCAAGACAACACGAATAAAGATCTGGTAACCCTATTGAACCCTGTTGCTAACTAAACTCAAGACACATGAAATTTTCAGAATTAATTCACAGCTCGGGATGGAAGGCCTTCATGGCAAAGATGTATGGAATAGGAGCCTCCGTAGTTATACTCGGTGCACTTTTCAAAATACAGCACTGGCCAGGGGCGGGTCCTATGCTCACTATCGGACTGGGAGCTGAAGCACTGATATTCTTCTTTTCGGCCTTCGAGCCGTTACATGAAGATGTTGACTGGACCCTTGTGTACCCCGAACTCGCCGGGATGAGCGATGATCCTGATGAACTTGATGCTGTTCCCCAGCGAAGGAGCAGGACCGAAAGCTATGCCGGGGGAGGCGGCGGAGGCGGCAGCAGTGCTGCACTTGCCAAATTCGACCAGATGCTGGAAAGCGCCCAGATAACCCCCGACCTGTTTGAACGCCTGGGCCAGGGACTCAAAAACCTGAATACCACCACTTCAAAGCTGGCGGATATTTCCGATGCCTCAATGGCAACCAATGAGTACGTATCCAACATCAAGAATGCAGCGCTTTCGGTTAATTCGCTTACCGAGTCGCTGGATGGTTCCTCCAAAAACCTTAAAGGCAAGGTTGATATTCTCTCTGAGGCTTACCAGAAGAATTCCGATCTTATCGATAATTCCACTAACCAGCTTGTAAGCTCATATGATCAGCTCAGAGATTCGATCAACAGTGAGCACACAACGATAATGGAAGGCAATAAGAGCATCGGCGAGAAACTGGGTTCCATCAATAAAAACCTTTCGGCACTCAACGCCGTGTATGAGCTGCAGCTGCAGAACAACAACGAGCACCTGAAAGAATCGCAGGAGTTGTACAATGATTTCAACCAGATTACCGGTAACCTGAAGTCATCTGTAGAGGAGACCGAAAAGTACAAAAATGAGATAAGCCTTTTAAGCAAGAACCTGGCTGACCTGAATTCCATCTATGGCAACATGCTTTCGGCAATGAGCGTTGTAAGCAGAAACAAATAACAGAAACCCAAAACAATCCCCATTATGGCCGGCGGAAAAGAAACCCCGAGACAAAAACTGATAGGTATGATGTACCTCGTGCTGATGGCGATGCTGGCGCTGAACGTATCGGTTGAAGTACTCGATGCCTTTGTTGTGGTAGATGAGGGTCTTACAAGGACTACCGAGAATTTTTCACAGCAGAATGAAGCGATTTACCGGGAGTTTGCACGGAGGATGGCTGAAAACCCGGTACGCGTCAGACCATGGAAAGAAAAGGCTGACGAGGTCAGTAACAGAGCCAATGAACTGTACAATCAGATTCAGGATTTTAAACATCAGATTGTCATCAGGGCCGAAGGACAAAATACCGATGCAATTGACGAAGACGGCAAAATTATCGGAGCAAACATAAGGGCAAAGGAGAATACCAATCCTCCCTGGCAGGTTATGGGAATCCCGGAAACAAATATGCCGGCAACCCAGCTTAAAAACTCAATGGCAGATTTCAGGGAGTTCCTTATAGGTCTTGCAGATCCGAGGGATGAAGGCATTATCCAGGCGGTAGAAACATCACTCGACACATCCGACCCTCCTTCAAGGGAAGGGGCAACAGTGTCATGGGAAAGGCACCATTTCTATTACATGCCTACAATAGCAGCCATTACCCTCATGTCTCAGATGCAGGCCGATGTAAGAAATGCCGAAGCAGATATTATTACATACCTGTTAAATCAGGTAGACGCAGGGTCTTTTATGTTTAACGCACTCGAAGCCACGGTCATACCTCGTTCGAATTACGTTTTCAGGGGTGATGAATTCGAAGCAAGTGTGTTCATTGCTGCTTTCGATACCACGCAGGCCCCTGAAATACTGGTAGGCCAGTACCGGGAGGTGGAGCTGGAGGACGGGTCGATTGACTATGAGATGGTAGGCCGTGCCGATACCCTGCCCGTAGATCAGGGCAAAGGCATCTACCGTGCGAGGCCGGCATCGCTGGGCGATCACCGGTGGGGCGGATTAATACGGTTGCGCTCACCCGACGGCGCATACATAAGCAGGCCGTTTGAGGGAGAATACCACGTTGCCGAATCACACCTTATAGTATCACCCACGGCGATGAACGTGTTTTATACCGGTATTGACAACCCTGTTGAAATATCCGTTCCCGGACTTGGTGCCGATCAGATCACAGCTACGATCAATAACGGGACCCTCAGACGGGTAAGAGGAAGCGAATATGTCGTTGTGCCGGCACGCACCGGAACAGCTTCTGTATCGGTTACAGCAAGCATCGAAGGTGTTACACGCAACATGGGATCCCGCAACTTCCGTGTCAGGTCGGTGCCCGATCCTGTAGCCACTATTGGCGGTCGTGAAAGAGGTACCATTGCAAGGGGGGTGCTCCTGGCACAAACGGGTTTACTTGCCGAGATGAGGGATTTCGACTTTGACCTGAGCTTTACCGTTACCAGGTTCACCGTCTCCACCACAATAGGTGGGTTCCTCAGGGAGGAAACATCACAGAGTAACAGGATAACCGATGCACAGAGAGAACTGATACGTTCGGCAGGAAGGGGATCAAGGATATTCTTTGACAACATCAGGGCAGTAGGGCCGGGAGGCGAAGAGAGGCCTCTTCCAACAATCAGTTTAACATTGGATTAGCAGATAAAATAAAAGTCAACCTATAGATTAAGTAAAATGAAGAAATTAGCAGTTATTTTATTGACCGGTGCAGGATTTTTCCTGATGGGCAGCATGGAGCTCAAGTCGCAGGATATGACAGTAGGTACAATCTACGAAAAGGAAAATGTACCCTACAGAAGGCCTGTCCCGATGCCACACCTCCGGGAAGCCGATGTGGCATGGTCAAAGATGATATGGAGAATGGTGGATCTCCGCGAAAGGGTGAACCACCCGCTCTATTTTCCAACCGAACCGTTCGGGCCGCGCATGAGCCTTATTGATGTTCTTATGACCGGTATCTCCAATGGAGAGATCGTTGCCTATACCGACGAGCAGTTCCAGGTACCCCGGGAGCTTGAGGATGTCCAAAGATTGCTCGGGGCAGAAACAACTCTCGAAACGGTTATTGACGTTGACACCGGCGAGGAAATAGTCAGAGAGGTAGAGGGGGAAGTACGCACCGACGAGGTAAGGAGGTATCTTATCCTGGAACAGTGGTATTTTGACCGGCAACATTCCAGGTTCAATTCAAGAATTATCGGGATTTGCCCTATACGTGTGTTCCAGAGGAGGACTGACGACGGGGAGGTAACCGACGAAACCATTATGTCAGACATATTCTGGGTATATTATCCCGATATCCGTGATGTCCTGGTACGGCATGAGGTATTCATGGGCGGAAATGACCTGGCAAGCCTCTCTTTCGACGACCTGTTTTTGCAGAGGCGGTTCTCGGGTTACATCTACAGGGAATCAAACGTATTTAACAACAGGAGGATAGAGGATTATACGATGGGGCGTGATGCACTAATCGAAGCCGATCGCATCCATAATACAATATTCAATTTTGAGCAGGATCTCTGGGAATATTAATTACCGGGTTTTATGCTAACAACACCTTGAAAAAAGATCCGGGAACTTCCCGGATCTTTTTCTTTTTGCATACCCATAACCGAC
>SLRB01000027.1 GCA_007131165.1 Bacteroidales bacterium
TATAAAAATTAAAACCTGTATTTTTAGTATGTCAGCCGTAATAATCTATATGTCACGCCATGGTTGCGCCGAAAAGGCAGCATTTATGCTGAGGGATATGTACTGGAAAAACGTCACGCTGGTCAACCTTGGGAAAAGCCTCCCTCCGGCACTGGATGGTTACGATACGGTAATTATAGGTGGTTCTGTTCATATGGGGCAGATCCAGGGGAAAATAAGGAAATTTTGCATCGAAAATGAAGCAATTCTGCTTGAAAAGAGGCTGGGGCTTTACCTCTGCCATATGCGTGAAGGAGAAGATGCGGTCAGGCAGTTTAATGAGGCATTCAGCGGGAATCTGCGAAAACACGCCGTTGCCAGGGCACTGTTCGGCGGCGAATTCACCCTTGAAAAGATGAATAAGGTGGAACGTTCGCTTGTCGAAAATGCAGGAGTGCCGGAGTCGATATCCCGCCTTAACGCAGATGCCATTGAGAATTTCGGGAAGGTTATCTTCCACCTCGACAAATCATAAGCTATATCTGCCGGGTCAGCGCCTGACCAGCAGTGCCACATTCTCAATGTGATGCGTGTGAGGAAACATGTCTACAGCACGCCATTTATCAACCCTGTAAAATGTATCAAGCAGTGCAATATCCCGGGCCTGGGTGGCTGAATTGCAGCTTACATATACGATCTTCTCCGGGAGTATCTCAGTCAGCCTCTCGACCACATCCCGGTGCATGCCGGTGCGCGGCGGATCGGTTATTACCGTGTGGGGGCGACCATACTGCCCGGGAAATTCAGCTGTCAGAAGGTCTCTGATATCTCCCGCATGAAAACTCACATTGTCAATTTTATTCATTGTCGCGTTGAACTTCGCATCCTGAACCGCCTCCTCTACATATTCCAGTCCGCGAACCATACTGCAGTGCCTGGCAATAAACGCGGCGATAGTGCCGGTTCCCGTATAAAGGTCGTAAATAATCTCATGCTTTCGCGGAAGCGCATAATCCTTTACCAGTTTATAAAGTTCATACGCCTGCTTCGAATTGGTCTGATAAAAGGATTTAGGGCCAACCCTGAACCGGAGGTCTCCCATCTTTTCGGTTATATAGCCCTTCCCCCTGTAAAGTTTAATGTCAAGGTCGGCAATCGTGTCATTAGCCTTCGGATTGATCACGTACATAAGTGATGTTATATCCGGGAACTTCATGGCTGTGTATTCCAGCAGTTTTTCCACCTCCCTGTGGTCGTCGCGGTAAAAGACAATTATCACCATAACCTCACCCGTTGAGCTTGTACGCACCACAAGGGTGCGCAAAAAGCCCTCCTGCCTTACCAGGTCGAAAAACTCAAGCCGGTTTTCTATAGCATAGCCCTTGATTGCCTGCCTGATATCGTTCGAGGGAGGGGATTGCAACCAGCACCTGTTAATATCGAGCACCTTGTCGAATCTTCCGGGAATATGGAAACCAGCCCCCCTCAAATCGTCGAATGACAGGCCCGAAGAAATCTCCTCTTCAGTCAGCCACCGCCTGGCCGTAAATGTGAATTCAAGCTTGTTCCTGTAAAATTCGGTTTCTGGGGCCGGCAATACCGGATCTGGCGATGGAAAAGCGAACTTGCCGATTCTCTCAAAATGGTCGGTAACATGCTGCTGTTTGAATTCAAGCTGATGGTTGTAGGCAAGATGCTGCCATTTGCATCCGCCGCAAATACCGAAATGCTCACAAACAGGGCTGATTCGCCGGTCAGATTTATTATGGAGCTTAACTATCCTGCCTTCCAGATAGTTGCGTCGCTTTTTTGTAACCTGCACATCTGCAATGTCTCCCGGGGCAGCAAATGGCACGAACATGACCTTGTCGCCGTGCCTGGCAATTGCCTTCCCTTCTGCTGCTATTCCGGTAATGGCAATATTTTCAAGAAGCGGCAAAGGTTTTTTACGTCTCACACTTTTTTTGGTGCAAAGTTAATATTATCCGGCCTCACTGCATACCCCCGGATGGTTAAAAGGCACTCATGGACAGTTTAGCCGGCGTATTGCAGGAACTGCAAACAGTTCAACCACCGGCTTACCAGTAGTTAATTATCTGCCGGCAGGCAAATTATTTTTATCTTTGCTCACCTAAAAAAAAAAAATGATATCGGTAAACCAGGCAGGTGTCCATTTTGGGGGTTTTGAGCTGTTCAGCAGCATTTCTTTTCAGATAAACAGGAGAGACCGGATCGGATTGGTAGGCAGGAACGGCGCCGGTAAAACTACCCTGCTGAAAATAATAAAGGGGATAGTAGTGCCTGATAAGGGAGAGGTGGTTGTACCCGATGATATCAATATAGCCTATCTGCCGCAACAGATGGTACACAGGGATGGCAAGACTGTTTTTGAGGAGGCAATATCGGCATTTGCAGAGGTTCTGCGGCTCGAAAAAGAGATTGAGAATATAAACAGCCAGCTTGCAGTAAGAGATGACTATGATTCTGAAGATTATCTTGCACTTATTAGTACTCTTTCAGAAAAAACCGAAAGATACCAGATTATTGGCGGCGGCAATATCCATGCAGAAGTGGAACAGACTTTACGGGGCCTTGGTTTCGGGGAGGGGGAATTTAACCGGCCCACTTCCGAATTCAGCGGCGGATGGCGGATGCGTATTGAGCTGGCCAAGCTTCTGCTGCAGAAACCTGATTTATTCCTGCTGGATGAGCCTACAAACCACCTTGATATAGAATCGATACAGTGGCTGGAGGAGTTTCTTGCGGTTTACCCGGGGGCGGTTGTGCTGATATCGCACGACCGGGCATTCCTTGACAAGGTAACTGACAGGACTATTGAAATATCCCTCGGGAAGGTATATGACTACAAGGCTCCCTATTCAAAATATGTTGAACTGCGTAAGGAGAGGCGCGAACAGCAGATTGCCGCCTACCGTAACCAGCAGAAGATGATCGAAGATACCGAACAGTTCATTGAACGATTCAGGTACAAGGCTACCAAGGCTGTTCAGGTGCAGTCGCGGATCAAACAGCTTGAAAAACTGGATATCATTGAAATTGACGAAGAAGACACTGCCGCCATGAATATTCGTTTTGCCCCGGCGCCAAGGGCAGGAAGTATTGTAGCCGAGCTTAAAAATGTGGGTAAGCATTACGGCGCGCACAAGGTCCTTGACAGGGTAAATATGGTGATTGAACGTGGTGAGAAAATTGCTTTTGTCGGACGTAACGGCGAGGGAAAAACAACTTTGTCGCGGATACTTGTTGGTGAGATCCCCTTTGACGGCGAACTGAAGAAAGGGCATAACGTCAGTATTGGTTATTTTGCCCAGAACCAGGATGAATTGCTGAATGAGGAAAAAACTGTTTTCCAGACCATTGACGATATTGCTACAGGCGACATAAGGACAAGGATAAGGGCCATACTTGGAGCATTCCTTTTCGGCGGCGAGGATGTCGACAAAAAAGTGAAGGTTTTGTCGGGTGGGGAGCGGTCCCGCCTGGCAATTGCAAAACTGCTCCTGGAACCCTACAACCTCCTTGTGCTTGATGAACCGACCAACCACCTTGACATGCACTCCAAGGATGTTCTTAAACAGGCCCTGTATAAATATGACGGCACAATTGTGCTGGTTTCACACGACCGGGAATTTCTGGACGGGCTGGCCGGTAAGGTTTATGAGTTCAGGGACGGTGGTGTTAAGGAAAACGTGGGAGGTATATATGACTTCCTCAGGAAAAAGAGGCTCGAATCGCTAAGCGAACTGGATAATGCAAAACCTGCAGGCAACCATCTTCAACAGGAAAAACAGGCCAGCGAAGGAAAGGTTTCATGGCAAAAGCGTAAAGAGAGGGAAAGGGAGATAAGAAAACTGGAAAACAGGGTAAAACATGCAGAAAGGACGATCAATGACCTTGAGAAGGAGATCGGCGAAATGGATGCCCTTCTGGCGGCTCCTGACAAGGAAACTCTAATGAATCTGGAACAGGATTTTTTTGCCCGCTATGAAAGAAAGAAAGCAAAACTGGCCAGGGAACTGGATAGCTGGGAAAAACTTGGCGAACGGCTTGAGCAGATGCTTGCCGATAAGCAGTAACAAATGACATATCCTGGAAAAAAAAACGCGAAAACAGCAGTATCAAATCATTCCAGAGGTTGTTTTAACCCGGTTTTCACAGCACACACCGGTTCTTTAGTGCACATATTTTCAGGATTAAGAACAACCAGGGCATGACTGGGCCAATACGGATTTCAAGATCGATTAATGAGCAGCAATGAGAAAGGATATTATTTACGGCATAAGGCCGGTAATTGAAGCAGCCGAAGCAGGCAGGGAGATTGAAAAGGTATTCCTGCGAAACGGTCTGCGCGGACCAGGGGCACAGGCCCTTATAAACATCCTCAGGCAGAGGGGTGTTCCGTTCCAGTTCGTGCCGGTTGAAAAGCTGAACAGGATAAGCAGGATCAGCCACCAGGGCGTCATAGCAATGATTTCGGCCATTACATGGCAGGACATTTCACAGATCATTCCCGGGATATTTGAAAGAGGCGAGTCGCCTCTTATACTGGTTTTAGACGGCATTACCGACGTAAGGAACTTCGGGGCAATTGCAAGGACGGCTGAATGCACCGGGGTTCATGCCATCGTAATCCCTTCTAAAGGCAGTGCAATGACGGGCCCCGATGCCATAAAAACTTCAGCAGGTGCTCTTAATACTATTCCTGTCTGCCGCACATCAAGCCTGCCTGCAACAGTGAAATTTCTAAGGGATAGCGGACTGAAGATTGTAGCTGCTACAGAAAAGGCCGAAAATATTTATCACGAAGCCGATCTGAAGGGACCGGCAGCACTGGTCATGGGCTCTGAGGAGAAGGGTATCTCGCCTCAGTTGACCGGTCAGGCTGATCTAAGGGTGAAGATACCCGTATTCGGATCCATCGGGTCACTAAATGTATCTGCTGCAGCATCGGTCCTTATCTACGAAATTATAAGGCAGAGGTCATCCTGAGAAATACTGCCGGTATCTTCACTGTATAAAAAGGCCAGGCGAGCCGTTATGCGCTCTGCCCAATAACGCCCCGGCGTTTTTCTCCCCGAAAGGGAAACAGAAAATAAACTAATTCTTAAGTTTCTGAAAGTCTTCTCCTGTGGGGTTCTGGAACACACTGAGCCCGAATTCGGGTACTACTGAAAGGATATGGTCGAAAATATCGGCCTGCAGCGCCTCGAAACGGGGCCAGGCCTGCTCTTTGCTGAACACCATGATCTCTATGGGGATGCCTGTGGGACCGGGCTGAAGGTGTCTTATTACGAAAGTCATATCCTGGTGTATCCTGGCATGGTTACGCAGGTAAAGCTCGATATATTTACGGAATACCCCTATGTTGGTCTGGCGCCTCTTGTTTACAACAACCGTTTCGTCAATATCATGCTCTTCGTTGTACCTCCTCATCTCCTCCTCCTTGTCTTTTATATATTGTGACAGTACTTTTACACGGCTGAACTTTTCAATCATCTCAGGGGTACAGAAGGAAACCGATTTCATGTCTATGCTGATGGAGCGTTTTATCCTTCTGCCACCGGATTCCTTCATCCCCCGCCAGTTGTAAAATGATTCCTTAACCAGTGCATAGGTAGGTATGGTAGTAATTGTCTTATCCCAGTTCCTTACCTTTACGGTGTTCAGGGTGATATCGAAAACATCGCCGTCGGCATTCCGGCTCGGCATCTCAATCCAGTCGCCTACCTTCACCATATTATTGGCCGACAGCTGGATGCCGGCAACAAAGCCAAGTATGGTATCCTGGAACACTAACATAAGTATGGCAGCCATTGCCCCCAGTCCGCCAAGAAATACCAGGGGCGATTTCCCGATAAGCACCGACAAAATAAGTATTCCCCCAACAAAATAGATAACAATTTTTGCAACTTGTATATACCCCCGGATATTCACCTCCCGGGAAATGGGGAATGACTTGTATATCTCATGCAGGACGTTAAGCAATGCGTCTATGGCCAGCAAGGCAAGGAGTATCATTACCACCGACAAGAGGGCCTGGATGGCAGCCACTGTCTCGGGATAATTTGCCAGGGCAGTTGGTACGGTAAAATAAAAGACAAGAACGGGAGCATAATTTGCCAGGCGATCGAGCAGCTTCTAGTCAATAAGGATATCATCCCATTTACTCTGACTTTTCCTGATAAGGCGGCGAATGTAGACAAGCAGCAACCTCCGGGTGACAAAATTTGCCAGGTAGGCCAGAAAAAGGATCAGGGCAACTACAATTAAGGTTTTAAGCAATACGGCGTAAGATTCAGGTATGCCGACACTTATAAACCAGTCCCTCAGAATCTCGCCTTTTAGTCTTGAATCCATCTCGCTACCAGGTTAAAATTTATGGTTATTAACTCTCTGAAATATCTTTTGGTGGAAATATATTGATATTTGCCGGCCCATTACAGGGCAAATTAAATGGAAAAAAACCTAAAATACACAATAAACAGGCATATCATGTCAAAATTTACCCTAATATTTTGGGGAATAACCGATTTTAATTTAGGTTTGGAACCGTATTAATTTTTCAAATAATTCA
>SLRB01000123.1 GCA_007131165.1 Bacteroidales bacterium
AACAGGTCTCCTATCTGTCTGCCCAGCGGTCTGTCATATGGAGATTCACCCCATGGCGCCAGAGGGTTCATCTCATCCCTTTCGCGCCGGCTGTGGCTCCAGACAAGGTATAGGGTCGAGCCCGGGCGGTATTCCCAGCGGGTCACGAAATTTGACTGGAGGTTCCTGTAGCTGAAGTCTCTCTTCTTCGGGAAAGGGTCAAAACCGGCGAGTTCATCGGGGCTGACCAGTATGCTGAAATTGTCATAAGTCCCTTTGGCCAGGAACATCTGCGTGTAGAGCTGAAATGAGAGGTTGCTGGTAAGTGTTACTGAACTCCTGAGGGTCAGGTCCAGTGCCCTGGTGTCGCGTTCACCAAAAACCGGCAGGTACCAGTAACCATTGGAGTACTCATCGACCCTTCCTGTTATCGGATCCAGCAGCCCCCGGTCATCAAACACGGTGAAGTCCCCCTCAGTCAATGCTTCAGGGGGGGCGGAAATATTGCCTATTGTCCATTGTCCGTTGGTCATGGTGAATGTTTCATTGGAGGCCCAGGCTGTATAGGAGCGTTCCCATTCCCCGTCAATGCCACCTGTAAACGAAAACCTTGTTCCGACGTCTATTGTTCCTCCCAGTGCAAGATTGTAAGCCTTCCCCCCGTCGCCGTATGCTTTATAACCTGCCTCCGGTGTGAGCATCCAGCTTTCCCGTTCATCTGAATTATAAACCAGTGTAAAGGCAACATGATGAGGCCTTGCCCATCTGCCCAGTCCACGAGTCTCCCATATGTCATAGCCACCCATGATCTCAGAGAAGCTTGCACCCACCCTTATCCTCTGGAATCCCAGGGTCATCCACTCTGACCTAAGGCTGAGGAAATCGCCCATATTCCATCCTTCAAGGTATGAATACCTCTGACGCCCTGACATGGTTACCTGCGCCCTCTGGAAGGGTCCGAACGGCTGTCCGTCATTGATATTATAGTTCAACCCCGGCCAGAACTCCAGAAAATTCTGTTCAAAGCTGGTCCATCCTAAATCGTTAGGGTTATAGCGGTCTGAAAAGACAAGGAATGTGATATGTCCGTCAACTGTGCCCTCCCTTTTTCTCATTACAAGTCCGCTCATGAAGCCGCTCTCGTCATCGCGTCCGGGAATGATTGACCTTCTTTCCGCGAAAGCGGTAATTCCCTCGAAACTGTACCTGTTATCTCCAAACCTCAGGTCCCAGTCCGCTCCCCCGGTCATGCTCTGCCAGCCGATCCCATCCTGGCTGGGGCTGTGGTAGGCTGTTATGATGCCGCCGGCTGATGAATACTGCCCTATCTGCTGGGTTGCCCTTACTACGCCGTAATTGTGGGAGGGGTTAAAGTTGCGGCCTGCCGTTGCGCCAAGTATGCCGAAAGATAGGCCGCCTGCAGAACGCCCGGACACTTTAGCCGCTCCGGATATCGGATCCTGGGCTCCGATCCTTCGGGAATAAAAGAGCCTGCTTATGCCGATACCGAACTGGAAGATGTCGGCTCCTTCAATAAAGAAAGGTCGCCTTTCAGTGTAGAAGGTTTCAAATGCGGTCAGGTTGAGCACTGCCGGATCGGCCTCAACCTGACCGAAATCCGGGTTTATCGTCGCATCCATCATTATGTTGGTGCCAAGGCCGACCTTTATGTCGCCGCCGATATCAAGATTTGTATTATGTGTTCCTATCCCCGGTTCTGCAGGGCTTTCGAAAAAGTCAACACCCGAAAGGATGTAGGGTCGTACCTGTATGTTCCTTCTTGGCTCAAGATTGCGTATACCGGTAATCTGCCCGTACCTGGCAACCAGGTTGGCCCTCTCGGTACGTGGTATGTAAGGCCACTCCGATATCTCACCAAGGCGCGGAATACGCCTCAAGAAATGGATGCCCCATGTCTGCTCCTCTGCCCCGGGAAAACGGAGCATGCTGTAGGGGATGCGCAATTCAGCCACCCAGCCGTCATCTGTAATGCTTACAGCCGAAAACCAGATGGCATCCCACGAGGTGTCGAGGCCGTCAAAAAGTCCGGTAGAGTATATCCTCCTCCCGCCCTGCTGGCCGTCAAGCTGCACGCCGGCTGCATTGACCGCAAAGGTATAGGCGGTCCTCCGGTTGAAATAGGAGTCTATCGATATCATGAACCAATCGGCCCTGTTAAACTCATCCCTTCGTCCCAGCACATCTTCAACAGCCTCCGGGTCATCATACATCCTGGCGCCAATAAAAAGATCGTCTTCTCCAAAAAGGATGCGCACCTCGGTCCTTCTGGACGAGGGTGAACCCTCTGAGGGCTCTAGCCTTATGAAGCCGCTTATCACTTCAGCCTTTTCCCAGTCATCTTCATCGAGGCTGCCATCTATAACTATCCTGTCTGTGGTATATGAGGCCGGGATTGCTGTGCCTGTTTGTGCAAATGTTGTTTTTATGCTGAAAAGCAGCAGCAGGAGCAAAAGGGTTGTTCTCTGGTACATTAAGTGTTTAGTTTGCTTACAGGTTTGTAATATTTTTATGTTCAGGCAATCATGTTACCTGAATATGATGGTTCCGAAATTATGCGGTTCATGAAAATGCACATCGGTCTCCTGCCAGGAGAACCTGGCCGGCCCTTTATCGTAGTCGAGCCTGTAAAAATTGGCCCTCCATTCGGTGCCCGGGACCGGGGGTTCAATAACCAGTGGCTCCAAAAGCTTATAGGGGATAAAGAATTCTGCTGTCCATCCGGTAACATTACCCCCATCATCTTCATGAATTCTGGTTTGACGGCGTGTCCTCTTGTCTCCTTCATAGTTCCAGGGCAACCAGCCAAGAAAACGCCGGTCGCCGTCCATGTTTGGTATAAGCAGCGTCAGCTCATAATTAAGAGGCGATATCTGATATTCAAAATAAACCGGGTAATCTTCTTCTGGCATAAGAAATACCTCGACCACATCTTCTGTCCACAGGTTAAGGTTATCTCCCTTCAATGTTGCATTAATAATTTTATCCTCGCACCAGAACAAAAAGTAAATTCCTGTATCAGACCAGAGGATTTTGACGTTGGTTTTATAGTTAACTGTATTAGGAGTTCTTGCAGGGATATTGATCCATTCGGCAAGACCCCAGTTTTTGGAAGATCCATCACCGGTAATTTCAAAATCTTCGGATTTCCTGATATTAATGGAGTTTTCGCCGGACTGCTCTTTGCCCTGAACAAATGAGGTGGTCATAATTACAATAATTATTTTTAAAAAAAGCATTTCGCTTGATATTATCTTTTTTGCCAGCATGATACATATCTGATGAGGGTTATTGTTTGCAACAAATTCCAGATTACAGCAGGAAGCTTAATAATACGAAAATATTTTAATTACTCCTTGATAAAGTACGATTATTACTAATTATTACTTTATGTAAAGTACGGTTATTAATTATTTTAACAAATATTTGCAAATTCATTATGTGGATAGATTGATTCCCAATCCTTGCCCTCATGCCTTATGAATTTCATATTGTGAGCGTTAGCAAAAGGGGATTTCTTAAATATTGACAGAATCAATAGAGGTTTTTCAGGCCGATGTAACTACTTTCAGGAATTGTTAATTACTGTTAAAAATAAATGCCGGTATTATTAGATACCGGCATTTACTATGAATTTACAAAGTTAAGCCTTCAGACTGTCAGAGTACCGCTTTCGGCTCTCCTTCCTGCAGCATCTACTGCCACAACTTTCAATTCGGTCACTGCTGACAGCTCGCAAGTAAAGGGTTCCGTTGTTGCCTGTGGTTCGTGTGATATTGTTTCAATCAGCTGGCCGTCTCCTATTATCTCATAGTTTACAACCGGCTCGTTACCGGCATAGCTGGTATCCCAGGCCAGTTTTATACCGTCTGCTTTTTCAAGTCTGACATTTCTTGGTGGTGTTAACCCCCTGTCAGCCATCTGGAAATAGTTGGTTTCACCTCCCCGTGCTCTTCCTCCGATATTTTCAAGCTCCCTTCTTTCCTGCTCTGTAAGTGCATCAGCTTCTATCTGTGCTGCATAGTAGTTTTGTACAAGCTGGCATCTTAGCGGGTCGTCATTGATCTCACCAATTCCCACAATAAGTGTATGTATCCCGGGCGTGGTGAGCGCGTATTCAATAAGGGGTTTACTGGGTACTGCCTCAGTTCCTATTATCCTTACCACGTCGTCCGGAACCCTTGACCACCCAGGCTCCTTGGTGTACATTGCCCCGTCGGCGAATACCTTCATACCTATTACCCCTATGTCTCTTGCCTGTGCAACGGGTATCACATTGTACTGCATATTCAGGTAGCGCCTGTCGTTTACGTTTATAGATACCAGCATGCCGTCAAGAAGATCCCACTTGTCACGCTGGATCATGTCTATCATTGCGGGGGCATTATGGTGGCCTGAGAAACCGAGGTGGCGGACAAGTTTCTCGTGCTTTGGGTTTAATCCGGTGATGTTGGTGCCGTCACGGTAGTCCCTGAGTGCCACAAGTGCCCCGAAATTCCCATCCTTGTCCAGCGGTGTTTCCAGTCCCTGATATACCGCATCAACTTCCTCGAAAGATGTCAGGTTATGTATCATTATCATATCTACATAGGCTCCTTCCGGGTATGAGCCGTCATCATTGCCGAACATCTGCGAAAGTGATCTTTTGAGATCGGCAACCGCGCCTTCGCCATGGGTTCCCTGAGAACTGTTCCTTACATTGGGGAGCTCGGGGTAATCTCCCTTTGCCCATCGGATCATGGTCTTTGTTGTAAGGAAGATAGATTCCCTCAGTTCGCTGTTGTATCCTTCCTTACCGGGGATCAGGTCAAGTTTTCTGAAAGCCTCACCGAAATTGAGCTGACTCGGGCCGTAAACGTTGGAGGTATCGTAGTAGTTGACACCAAGGTCAAATGCCTTGAGGATTATGTCTACCGGTTTGACATCATCGGGAGTCCACTGGATCGAAGCCTGTCCCCCCAGCGCCATGGTAGTAACATCAAAGTTAATTCTTCCGAAACGCCTTTTCATTGGAGCAGGAAATCTGTCCGCACCGCATGCGAGGGATGGCATAAGTGTTATTCCGGCAGCTGCGGCAGCAGAAAGACGCATAAAGTCGCGCCTTGACAATACGTTTTTGTTTTTATCTTCCATATGATTATGGTTTGGTTGTTTTACATCGGGTATTAGATTACCTGAATAGAGCAAAAATAAGAAATCAGGATAAAATATTTGGTATAACCAGTGTGTTTTTTAATGTAATCTGAAATTGCCGGGTTTGATATATTAAGATCCATTACCAGGTTTTCTGACACACCTGACCGAGAATCCGCTGCTCTGATTGTATCTGTTTCTGTATATTCCACCATTATTGAAATAAATATTCCTGTAGATGGCATTATTTTCATCCTGATCCGTTGAAGTCCACCAATTGGCATTTCTCCTGAGTGTGTAAAATCTGCCGTCGGGGTGCATGTATCCGCCTGGCAAAGCAGCAAATCCGATCAGGTCTGTTGCAAGCATATTCGGGTTCCTCCAGTATTCAGTACCATTAGCCTTGAGGCTGCCTCCGGCGTACCTGTCCCTTAAACCTGCCCTGTCAGCGTCATCCTGGGTCATCCCCATACCGGTTTCAAGCATTTTCCATTCCTCGTCGGATGGGACATGCCATCCTGCAGGGCATAATCCCCTGTTGTCAGAAACCGCGTGCCAGTTGTATAATTTGCCGTAAGTCTTACCCAGTTCTTCACTGTGCAGGTAATAGGACCATGCTCCTTCAGATGCAGTTCTCCATTCGAACACCCCTGTGATATTGGATATGGCATCGCCGTTGCTATACCTTGAGGTTGTTAAATTGCTGCCCATCCATTCCAGTCCCCCGGCCTTTACTGTGTTGTATGTGTTCCCGTCTATATCGGTTACAGCTCCGTAAAAGGTTGTGAAGTGCAGCTCATTCCCGTAAATAATCTCATTACCCCGCATTGCCCATGCCCTTATGTAATATAATGTAGATGGTTCAAGGCCTGCTACAACTTCTTCGAAACGTGGGTTGGTCACTTGTGAGGTTAATTTGCCGGCATGGCTTTCAAGAGAAGGGTCATGAGTGGTTCCCCAGACCAGACCAACTCTGCTGATACCCGTTTCCTCTCCATAGACTATTACTCCTCCGCTGGTTGCCGATGCGGATGTAACTTCTGTAACATCCAGGGTAGATAAAATGACGGGTTCGGGGTATTTGGTGCAGGATAGAGAAGCCGATAATAGTAAAAGAACAATGAAGTATAACAGGTTGTCAACTTTCCTGGACGCATTAAAACGCATCTCTTTCCTGAAGGTGCTGTAAGATAAAGCATAACCGTGCAAGAGGTTGTATTTTTGTTCTCTTTTCAATTCCTGCGTTTTTGTCCGGGTAATGCTGTTTCAGATAATAAATAGATGTACATTAATATTAAACAGCGGTAAGAAAATATTGTTGTTTCAGCTGGGCTATATTTATAATTGCACTATATGAATTAAGCATCTGTGCAATAAAAGGATGTTGAATATTTGCTGTCAAAAGCCTGACTGGAAGTTTCAAAT
>SLRB01000114.1 GCA_007131165.1 Bacteroidales bacterium
GGGGGTATCGTATGCAGGGTGCTCGACAAAAAGCCATGTTCCGGGCTCAAGGTTACGGAGGTTCCTGATAAATATCTCCACCCTTTTCTCCAGGTCCCTTTCCCGCCCCCAGCCGGGCATACGCCCTACACCCAACTCCTCCGGGAATATCCGCAGACCGTATTCATCGGCAAGACGGCCCCATAGCTCCCTGACATCATCGTTCCAGTGCCCGCATCCCATGTGCCCGGTTATATGGGTTGCGCGTGGCACATGTCTGAGGGCCAATTCTATCTGCGCCCTGAACTCAGCTTCAATCTCCTCCAGGCACCAATCAATGTTACTCAGTGCCTGGTGAGCTTCGAAATCGGGGTTGGGCCATATCATCGGCAGAAAATAGCCGTCACTACAAGTGATTGAAGGCGCATTTGTCAGCGGCCTCCACTTCATCCTTTCCCATTCACTGGTAAGGGTCAGGTGAAGACCGACATTTATCCGCGGGTTCTCTTCAAGAAGCCTTACGGCATCAGGGAACCAGGGGGTCGGCATCATCAGCTCTACCGTGGTAGCTATCCCGTTCAGGTAGCTTTCGATAATCGCTTCGTTTACTGAACGTGCAACACCAATATCGTCGGCACGTACTATGAGCCGCACGTTTCCCAGGTCACGGGCATCTGCCCCTGCAACGACCGCAAGGGCAAAAATTAATGAGATAATTAGCTTTGGCATCTGATAGATTTTTCGGGTTTGAAGCAGCAATGTAGCCCAAAATTCCCAATTTTAATTGCAAATTCATCGCCTCTGTCAATTATGCTTCGCAATCTAATGTCAATCTCCGAAAAAACCGTACATTTATTTCTTCCAAAACCAACTAACAAACTCCAAAACCTTTCAAAAATGTCAGATTTAAAAAAAATCAACCGGCGGCAGTTCCTGGGCATGACCGGCTCGGCTGTTGCCTTTACTGTAGTACCCCGCCATGTACTGGGAGGGGTAAACTATGTGGCACCAAGTGATAAGATCAACCTGGGGCTTATTGGGTGCGGAACCCAGCAATTAAGGGAGCTTACCTCGCTTATAACCGATGAAAGAGTCCAGGTGGTTTCGGTATGCGACCCTGCAAAGAACCCGGTCGGCTACATCGACTGGTCGCCGAACGGCATAAGGAATTCTGTCAGGCAGCTTCTGGGTGACTCCTCATGGGGATCAAACATCAAAGGGATACCTGCAGGCAGGGATGTGTGCAAAGAGGTAGTGGAAAAATACTATTCAAATGTAAGCCCGGGAGGCAGCTACAGGGGCTGTACCGCCTATGCAGATTTCAGGGAGATGCTCGTGAAGGAGCGTGATATGGACACGGTGAAGATCATCACCCCCGACCACCAGCATGCCATACAGGCGATCATGTCGATGAAAAAGGGGAAGAATGTCATCATGCACAAACCGGTTGCAAACATTGTGCATGAGGCACGCCAGACAGTCAAGACCGCACGTGAAACGGGTGTAGTGACCCACCTGCTGGCCTGGGCGGGCAGAAGCCAGTATGATGTTGTAAGAAGCTGGATAGACCAGGGTGCCATCGGGACACTGAAAGAGATACATAACTGGTCATTCCGTCCGGTTTGGCCGCAGTGGCCGCAGTTGCCGGAGAACCGCCCCCCGGTGCCCGAAGGGTTTGACTGGGACCTTTGGCTGGGACCGGTACCCGACAGGCCCTACCACCCTGACTTTACACATAACGTATATCGCGGTTGGTACGATTTCGGGGCAGGCAGCGTGGCTGACATGGGCATATACAGCCTCTGGCCGGTTTTCACAAAGTTCGGTATCACCGTTCCGCCGGTAAGCATAGAGGCTCTTGGCACCACCACCAACATCATCACACCCGAAGCCACATGCCAGATGATAGTGAATCAGCACTCATTCCCTCACTCATGCATATTCAGGTGGAAGTTCGAAGCAAGGGGAAGTTCCCCGGCACTCGATCTTTTCTGGTACGACGGAGGCATGAAGCCCCACAACCCGCCGGAGATGGAAGCCGACGGAAAGGAGCTTGCCAGGGAAGGTATGATGTTTGTAGGCGACAAAGGCAAGATAATCGGGGGGTTCCATGCCGAAAACCCGCGTATCATTCCAGAAAAAAGAATGATCGGGTTCACCGGGCAGGCCGATCCTCCGCCAACCTCAACACAAAGCGGCACCGATGTCTGGATCAACGCGGTACTGAAAGACGAAATGTCTCCGGGCAGCTTCCAGAGCGTCGAGGTGTGCAACGAGACAACCCTGCTGCCGGTAGTTGCACTGAAGTCAGGAAGGAAGGTCAGCTACAACCCTGAAAGGATGGAAATAACCAACCCGCCCGATGCCAGCCGCTTCCTGTACAGGGAGGCTTACCGCAGTGGCTGGGAGATCTGAAGCCCGTTTGCAGGACAACATGTTTGAAGTCCGCTATGCCGTCAGGTTGCCGGAAAAGATTTAATTGTCTAAATTTCTCCCGTAAAAAGCATAAATTTTGAATTGAAAAATATCAAAAATTTATGCTTACAGTCGTAACCGCTTCGCTTTCCCATCAAATTTTTTTCATCTGTGTTAAATTTTGATGAAAAAAATTTGATGTACATTTGCAGATTATTAAATCTAAATTTGCGTTTATAATGCTGCAATTTCAGTGTGAGAGCTGCGGGATAAAGTTCGAGGGTCAGGGAAGGACTTATGAATACAACAGCCCCGTTTACGGGCCCTGCAGCAAAAAGGTGGCCGATTGTCCGCAATGCGGAGAAACAATTGATGAATATCGCCCGCCAAAACAGGCGAAGTCAAAAAGTGATTTTAGGCCGGCTGCACCGGCCATGGGCAGCTGCCCGGCAGGGGGGCGATGCTGTGCCGGACAGCAATGACCCCGTTATCCCTTTTGTGATTTAAGCTCGGCCAGCCTGTCGAGCAATTTGTCCATTTCGGCCGGATCAAGTCCGGGCTGCCGCAGGCTGTCCTCTATCTCACCTATGGTTTTATCTTTTTCCGGTTCAGAGGTCACTCCGGCTGAAGTATTTTCAGGCTCACCGCCATCTTCTTTCTTTCCCGGGGCGGAGAGTATATCATCGCCTATCTCATCCTTAAGCTGGTGGATCATGTTCTCCATCATCTGCCTGAAAGGCTCGCGCAGATGCTCAGGTATATCATCGGGCATCATATTCTTCATCATCTCGTACTGGTTGAGCATCATTTTGAATTGCCCTGCAAACTGCGGATTGATCCCCTGTATCTCCCCTTCTGACATTTTGTCGGACAACTTCCTGAAAAGTGCCATCAAAGTCTCAAAATTATGCCTGAAAGAATCATCTCTACGATCCATAAAAACAAATATTATATTTTACGCCCTGCTTCCGCCCTGTCCCTTCAAAGCAAATTTGCCGGTAAAGGCCGGTGTTCTGTAATGAACGTCGGGCATTATTTTCAATAATATAATAACAAGAGTTGTGCCGGATTTGTTGTTTCAGACAAGCCCGATTGATACTACCCGGGCGGATACCCGCCAAATGCCGGGCATCCATGCCGGAAGTATAATCATAATAATACGGAAAGTCGTGCCGGATTTGTGGTGCCGGTCAACCGTTAATCCAGTGACCTGAACTCGAAAAGCCCGCTCCTGTAGGAGTCTATAGGTGCGCAGGAGCACATCAGGTTCCTGTCTCCATGAGCATCGTCAACCCGGCTCACAGAGGGCCAGAATTTATTATCACCTATCCACTTAAGGGGATAGGCCGCCTTCTCCCTGCCGTAGGGCCTGTCCCATCCGTCCGATACAGTAACCTCAGCGGTATGTGGAGCATTCTTCAGTACGTTGTTTTTCTTATCGGCTTTCCCTGCACGTATCTCTTCCATCTCGTTGTGAATAGAGATCATAGCCTCTGCAAACCGGTTCAGCTCATGCAGCGATTCGCTCTCGGTCGGCTCCACCATCAGCGTTCCCGCCACGGGGAACGAAAGGGTGGGTGCATGGAACCCATAGTCCATCAACCGTTTTGCAATATCGGCCTCTGTCACCTCCAGTTCCTTGTCCATCCTGAACCTGCGGCAGTCTATTATCATCTCATGGGCAACAAAACCATTCACCCCCTTGTAAAGCACATCATAGTAGTCTTTCAGAACTGCCGCCAGGTAATTGGCATTCAGAATCGCCAGGCGTGTAGCCTCGGTCAGGCCCTTCCCCCCGAGCATCTTAATGTATGCATGTGATATAGTCAGTATACTGGCGCTACCATATGGAGCCGCAGCTATCGCCTCAACACCCTTCTCACCGCCTGTGGTAATGACCGGATGCCTGGGCAGGAACTCAACCAGATGGGCGGCGACTCCTATCGGACCCATTCCAGGGCCCCCGCCCCCATGAGGTATGGCAAATGTTTTGTGAAGGTTCAGGTGGCACACATCAGCACCAACTATAGCCGGATTGGTAAATCCTACCTGTGCGTTCATGTTGGCCCCATCCATATACACCTGTCCACCGTTCTCATGAATAATTTCTGTCATCTCTATGATGCCGGGCTCGTAGACCCCGTGAGTTGAGGGATAGGTTACCATAAAGGCAGCAAGGTTATCACGGTGCTGCTCAGCCTTCTGCCGCAAATCCTTCAGATCGACGTTACCGTGTTTGTCGCAATCCACTATCACCACCTCCATGCCCGCCATGACCGCGCTGGCCGGATTGGTGCCATGCGCCGACGAAGGGATAAGGCATACATTGCGGTGGCCCTCGTTCCGGCTTTCATGGTAGCCCCTGATGACCATCAGTCCCGTATACTCACCCGACGCCCCCGAATTGGGCTGGAAAGAGATCGCATCATAGCCCGTTACTTCACACAGATCAGCTGCCAGCTCATCCATCAGCTCGTGGTACCCCTCCGCCTGATCAGCCGGCACAAACGGATGCAGCGCCCCGAACTCGGGCCAGCTCAGCGGCAGCAGCTCGGTGGCCGCATTCAGCTTCATGGTGCAAGACCCAAGTGAAATCATCGAATGCGTAAGGCTGAAGTCTTTTCTCTCAAGCTTTTTTATGTAACGCATGAGCTCGGTTTCCGACCGGTATGCCTTGAATACATCAAGGGTGAGGAACTCGCTTTCGCGGATAAAAAGGCTGTCAAAAGCCACTTTCTCCTCAAGTGGATTCACCTCCGGGACCTCCCTGGCTGCAACCCCGGCAAAAACGGTAAGTATATTGTTTATGTCCTTTATGAGCGTGGTCTCGTCAAGGCTGATGCCCACCGTTTTATCGTCAATATACCTGAGGTTGACACTGTTCTCCAGAGCCGGTTTTTGAATGTCAGCTGCAGTGATACCCTCGGGAAGCGACACCCTCAGGGTGTCAAAATAGTTGCTGTTCTCCTGAGTGTACCCCAGGCTTCTCAGTCCCGTCTCAAGCGTAACAGCACTATGGTGAATATGAAGGGCAATCCGTTTCAGTCCCTCAGCACCGTGATAGACAGCATACATCCCCGCCATGGTAGCCAGCAGTGCCTGGGCCGTACATATGTTTGAGGTGGCGCGTTCGCGCTTTATATGCTGCTCCCTTGTCTGCAATGCCATCCTGAGGGCATGTTTGCCCTGTGCATCGACAGTCACCCCTATTATCCTGCCGGGCACGTGGCGCTTGTACCTCTCCCTGGTGGCGAAGTACCCTGCATAGGGCCCGCCATACCCCATCGGTATGCCGAAGCGCTGGGTCGAGCCCACCACCACGTCGGCACCCCATTCACCCGGAGGGGTAAGCAGAGCGAGGCTGAGGATGTCGGCTATCACCCCGGTATATATACCCTGTTCCGAAGCCCTGGTTATGAAATCCCTGTAATCGTAAATCTTGCCGTCACCAGCGGGATACTGCACCATTACACCGAAATAATCCTGTCCGACATCCGCTTCGGCATGGTTGCCGGTAACCAGCTCAATCCCCAGGGGAACGGCCCTGGCCCTCAATACTGCAAGGTTCTGCGGGAAAATGTTTTCGTCGACAAAGAATTTCACTGCACCAGACTTTACCTGGCCCCGGCTGCGTGCATTGAACATCATGATCATGGCCTCGGCCGCTGCTGTCGATTCGTCCAATAGCGAGGCATTTGCCAGCTCCATGCCGGTAAGGTCCATTACCGCCGTCTGAAAGTTCAGCAATGCCTCCAGTCTTCCCTGCGAGATCTCTGCCTGGTAAGGTGTATATGAGGTGTACCATGAGGGATTCTCAAGTATGTTCCTCTGGATCACCGGGGGAAAGATGGTGTTGTAATAACCCATCCCGATGAATGAACGGTAGACCTTGTTCTTCGAGGCTATCTCCCATATCCTCTGCAGATATTCATGCTCGCTTATGCCGTCAGGCAGGTTAAGAGGTTTCTCAAGTCTAATTGCCGGAGGGACTGTTTTGTCAATTAGCTCATCAACAGAACCAACTCCTATCTTTTCAAGCATAGTGCCGATCTCATGGGGGCGGGGACCGTTATGACGTGAAACGAAACTGTCGAGTGCCATATTAAATATTATTTATATTTTTAATTTACTGCTTATATTTTGTAAAAATAAA
>SLRB01000078.1 GCA_007131165.1 Bacteroidales bacterium
AATGCGGAAAATGCAAGGTGTACGTCAAAGATGAGGGAAATGTAACATCCTGTTTATATACGATTGAGAAGGATATTGAAATAGTGTTGCCGGAACCAGCTGAGGCAAAGATACTTTCTGCCCAGTATGAATACTCCAGGGCCCTCCCGCTGTCCCCCGGCACCTCTTCCCGACTTTCAGATTCGCCCTTCGGGGTAGCAATTGATCTTGGCACAACAACGCTTGCTTTTTATTTTATAAGTCTTAAAACGGGTTCACTGCTGGAGACAACAACTGTTCTGAACCCGCAGTCAAAATACGGGGCTGACGTGATTTCCCGTATCAATTACTGTATTACCGTTTCCGAAGGTCTGAACACCCTGCAATCGGAACTTATTGATTCAATTAATATGCAATTGGCTCACTTTACCGCGAAACCGGATGTTAAGCCTGACGATATTGTAAAGATCTCTGTTTGCGGTAACACCACCATGCTCCATATTCTGCTGGGAAAAAACCCTGAATCCCTCGCTTTTGTTCCTTTCACTCCTGTTTTCACAGAAGAAACGATGCTGAAGGCATCAGAGCTGAATCTGTATTGTAACCCGGAAGGGGAGGTAAAGGTAATGCCCTCTCTTTCTGCCTATATCGGTGCCGATATTGTTGCCGGCATTGCCTCGCTGGCTCCTGCGCCCGATCATAGAAACTTTCTTTTTATTGATGTGGGGACCAACGGGGAGGTTGCCCTGGTCACGGACGACCGGATCTGGTGCTGTGCAACTGCTGCCGGCCCTGCTTTTGAAGGCGCCAATATTGAACATGGCATGGGGGCTTTGCAGGGGGCAATCAGTTTTTACTACGGGCCCGGGAACTTCGAAACCATAGGAGATGCCGATCCTGTGGGTATTTGCGGATCGGGACTGATAGACGTGGTTGCCTGTATTCTCGGGTCGGGATATGTCAGCTCTGACGGATATATGGAAGAAAACTTTGTAGTGGTGCCTTCAGAAAGTTCGGCCACCGGCACTGATATTTCCCTCTCTCCCAAAGATATCAGGGAGATACAGCTTGCAAAAAGTGCAATTGCTTCGGGGATTAATATCCTGCTCAGGCGGGCCGGACTGGCAGTTAATGATATACATGCCCTGTACCTGGCAGGAGGCTTTGGAAATTATATCCGCATAGAGAGTGCTGAAGCCATCGGGCTGATACCTTCAGGGCTCTCCGGAAAGGTGATACCTGTCGGCAATACTTCGGGAACAGGGGCCATGCTGGCAGTAAGATCGGTACTTTTTGACCGGGTAATTGACGATATCCTTGGCAGAATGATTAGCTTTGAGCTTTCCGGTGATGAAGATTTCCCTTTGCAATTTGCCACTAATATGGAGTTTCCTGAAAGGCTTGATCAGTAGTGATATACAGATTGATATCTGGCCCGGTTAAACTTCAGGCGAAATTTGACCGGTATTTTGTTGGTGACATTTTGCAGTGTTCCTTAAAATGCTTGCTGAAATTTGCCCAGTTGTTGAACCCGCTCTCGTAACATATATCTGCAACAGACTTATCCGTTGTTCTCAGCAACTTACAAGCATGAGCTATGCGAATTTGAGTCAGGAAACCGATATAAGATAATTTGGTATTCTTTTTAAAATAGTGACAAAAAGCCGAGACACTTTTGTTGGCAAGCAGGGCAACTTCATCAATTTTGATTTTCCTTTTGAAATTCTGCATAGTAAATTCAAATATCAGGTGGATCAGTCCCTGATCATATGCTGAGTAATTTACTATTTCAGAATGAGAGACGTAATGATAATCATAAGAAATACTTATTTCATAAAGCATTGTCAAAAGATCGATAAGCTTGCAAAAATTGCTTTTATGTTCAATCTGTATCAATTTTTTTCCTATTCTTTTCCTCAGATTCCCTGACAAGATCACCCCCCTTGAGGAAATGGCAAGCAATTTTTTGATTGATTTTAATTCCGGTGAATCAAAAAAATTGTTTCCCACAAAATCCTCACGGAATTGAACTACCATCGAACTGCCAGTTATTCCGGCATCCTTTTTACGGAACCAGTGAGGAAGATTTGCACCATGAAGATAAACATCACCGGTCTGGTATTCGCCAATATAGTTGCCGACGAAGGCCGTACCATAACCCTCTTTAATAACCATCAGCTCATATTCAATATGTTGGTGATACGGAGTCTCAAAATAAGGTGTACGGTAGGTACGGGCTAAAAAGGAACTTTCTTTATCGAGAGGCAATTTTTGTATAAGTGTTTGCATCTGTTATTTTTCAGGAAATATTAAGATTTATTGAAAATTGTTCAATATAGCGGATTTATTTAATATAAAAACAGTTGAAAAAGAAAAGTTTCAGATGCATTTTTGTTTTTGTAAAAACATTTGTCTAATACATGTCTGGAGACCTGCCGTTGATATCCTCATTTCAAACTTATGATGTATTATGGATAAAAAAAGTTATAACAGATACTTCATTCCCTGTATTGCCGCCCTGGGTGGTTTGCTGTTCGGTTTTGATATTGGCATAATTTCAGGAACAATTCCTTTTATCCAGCCCTATTTTGGTTGGAGCAACCTTGAACTGGGGTGGGGTGTAAGCTCCATATTGCTTGGTGCTATTGCCGGAGCAATTGTTTCGGGTATATTTACTGAAAAATACGGGCGTAAGAGGTTACTCGTATTCATCGCCCTCACTTTTGCAGTCTCAAGTATCATCACGGCAGTCACATCACAATCACATATTTTTATTATGGCCCGTTTTCTCGGGGGACTGGCTGTCGGATCCACATCAGTACTCGTACCCATGTATATTGCTGAAATAACTGCTCCAGGAAAAAGGGGAATGTTTGTTTCAATATACCAGCTTGCTATTGTTGCCGGAATATTGACATCTTATATAGTGAATTTTTTACTACATGATCTCGATAACAACTGGCGGTGGATGTTTGCCACAGGCGTGGTTCCATCTGTAATGTTTTTCACAGGCCTTTTCTTTATACCCGAAAGTCCCCGCTGGCTTTACAAAGCGGGAAGAAAGGAAGAGGCACTGGCCGTACTTGGCCGGGTCAGGGATTCTAAAAACATACAGGGTGAAATTCTTGAAATTGCAGAATCATTGAAGGAGGATACGAAATCCGTAAATTTCAGGGAGTTATTCAGGCCTGATGTACGAAGCGCCATTTTTGTTGGGTTTTTCCTGGCAATACTGGTCCAGGTTTCCGGTATCAATACAATTATTGAATATGCCCCCAAAATCCTTATTGCATCAGGGGTTGACATTTCCAGTGCATTGCTTCAAACTTCCCTGATAGGGCTTATTAATTTTGTTTTCACTTTTATTGCTATTCTGTTGATCGACAAAGTTGGAAGAAGGGTTCTTTATATAGCAGGATCACTGGGAATGACTGTTTCATTAGTAATGCTGTCGTTTTCTTTTTTCCTGGGTTTTAGCAGCCTGTTCACATTGATTTGCATCATGCTATTTATAGCTTTTTTTGCATCATGTATAGGACCTGTTTTCTGGACTCTTGTATCAGAAATATTTCCAAACCGGATTCGTGGCATATCGGTTGCCTTCATTTCATTTACCCAATGGATATTTAATTTTGTTGTAGTACTGTTATTCCCTCATTTTCTGTCATTGATAGGTGGTGCTGGTACCTTCCTCTTTCTGGCAGTGATGTCTTTCCTCCAGTTGCTTTTTACCTGGCTGTATGTTCCTGAGACTAAAGGGAAATCGCTGGAAGAGATTGAAAAATACTGGAAAACCAAACAGATTATTTAATATTACGGATATGACCTCAAAAGAACGGCTGCAGGCAGCGCTTTCTCACAGGCAACCCGACAGGATACCGGTCGATTTCGGCTCGACGGGAGTGACCGGGATACATGTAAGGAGCATTGAGAACCTCAGGAATTATTACGGACTGGAGTACAGGCCGGTAAAGGTTTACAGGCCATACCAGATGCTTGGGGAGCTTGAGGATGACCTGCTGGATATTATGGGTGTTGATACACTCGGGCTCAAGAGTGCAAGAAACGAATACGGCATTGAAAACACTGACTGGAAGGAGTTCAGGACCTTTTGGGGACAGGTGGTGCTGGTGCCGGGAGGGTTCAATACAACTACCGATGATAACGGCGACCTTCTGGTTTATCCCCGGGGAGACATATCGGTGCCGCCAAGCGGCAGGATGCCTGTTTCCGGATACTTTTTCGACACCATAATCCGGCAACCCTCGATAGATGAATCCAATCTCAATCCTGAAGATAACCTTGAGGAATATGGATATGTTTCCGATGAATCCCTTGAATACTGGAAGGGTAACCTGGAAAAGGCCGGGGAATCAGGAAAGGGGATAATTGCAAGTTTCGGGGGTACCGCCCTGGGGGATATCGCACACGTGCCTGCTCCCGCATTGAAGAATCCGAGGGGCATAAGAGATATTGAGGAGTGGTACATGTCGTTGCTGATGCGCCCGGATTATATTCACCAGGTGTTTGAAAAACAGACCGAAATTGCCATTGACAACCTTTCAAAGTTTGCCGGGTTAGCCGGCGATGTAGTTGATGTGGCCTATATATGCGGAACCGATTTCGGCACACAGAGCTCTCTGTTCTGTGCACCGGAAACCTTTGATGAACTGTATAAGCCTTATTACCGGAAAATAAACGACTGGATTCATGCCAACACTAACTGGAAAACCTTCAAGCACTCCTGCGGGGCCATCTTTGAGCTTATCCCGAATCTGATAGAGGCGGGATTCGATATACTCAACCCGGTGCAGATAAGTGCTTCGGGCATGGATCCTGAAAGGTTGAAAAAAGAGTATGGCGGCAGCATTGTCTTCTGGGGAGGTGGCGTGGATACTCAAAAAGTGTTATCTTTCGGCGAACCCGGAGAGGTGAGGGACCAGGTGCTGAGACAGTGTGATATACTTGGCCGGGATGGCGGTTTTGTCTTCAGTACGGTCCACAATGTACAGGCAAACGTGCCTGTTGAGAACCTGGTTGCAATGAATGAGGCGATCAGGGAATTTGGAGCATATTGATTCGCAGACTTAATTAATATTCTTATCATACAACTAAAGACAATAGAATATGGAAGAGAAACCAAAAAAAACCACTGTTTCCCGCAGGGAATTTATCAGGGCATCGGCACTCACCGGTGCAGCGCTGACTATTGTGCCGAGCTACGCTGTAAGCGGCCTCGGACATGTGGCACCAAGTGATAAACTGAATATTGCCGCCGTCGGGGTCGGGGGTATCGGGCTCAGGAACCTGAATATGATCACAGGCCAGAACATTGTGGCGCTTTGCGATGTGGATCTGAATTATGCGGCAAAGGCCTTCAGCGCATATCCTGATGCGAAGGTATACCAGGATTACAGGAAAATGCTTGAAAAACAGAAGGATATTGATGCAGTCATGGTGGGAACACCTGACCATACCCATGCTGTGGTGTCAATTGATGCAATGAAGGCAGGCAAGCATGTATATATCGAAAAACCAATTGCATTGTCGGTTTACGAGACCCGGGTGCTGACCGAAACGGCCAGGAAACAGAGGGTTGCTACCCAAATGGGGAACCAGGGCAACTCAAGCGAATCTGTACGCAAAATATGTGAATGGATATGGGATGGAGCCATTGGTGAGATAAAGGAGGTACATGCGTGGACTAACCGGCCTATATGGCCGCAGGGACTGGAACGGCCTGAAGAGACTATGGCTGTTCCTGATACGCTGGACTGGGACCTGTGGCTGGGACCCGCAAAATGGCGACCGTACCATTCGATCTACCATCCCTGGAACTGGAGGGGATGGTGGGATTTCGGCACAGGTGCGCTTGGTGATATGGGTTGTCACATACTTGACCCTGTATTTCAGGCTCTTAAGCTGAAATATCCTGTGAGCATCCAGGGCAGTTCATCGCAGGTCAATACTGAGAGCCCTCCTGTTGCTTCAAGAGTCAGGTATGAATTCCCGGCAAGGGAAAATTTGCCAGGGCTGGCCATGCCACCGGTTACAGTATTCTGGTATGATGGAGGCCTGCGCCCTGACCGTCCGGCTGACCTCGAAGATGGACAGGGGATGGGGGACTGGAACGGGGGTGCATTGTTTATTGGATCCAAAGGAAAATTGTCATGCGGACTGTTTGGCGATGATTACCATATTTTCCCGAAAGATGTAAGGGAGAGTATCAAAGACCCGGCACCAACCATAAGGAGGGTGAAAGACGGAACAGAGGGCCACTGGAACGATTGGGTGCGCGCCTGTAAGGAGAGCCCTGAAAACCGGGTTGAGCCCAGTTCCAATCTTGAATATGCGGGTCCGTTCAGCGAGAGCGTTGTAATGGGGAACCTGGCTATACGCCTCCAGGAGCTTAACAAGACACTTCTATGGGATGGTGAAAACATGCGCATTACCAATCTTTCTGAAAGTGATGAGGTGAGGGTGGTAACGACTGACAGGTTTACCGTGATCAACGGTGACCCCCGTTTTGACACCCAGTATGTTACAATTCCAGCGAAAGCTTCGG
>SLRB01000010.1 GCA_007131165.1 Bacteroidales bacterium
AAGTTTCATAAATCCGGGAATAATTTGGATTCACAGGACACGTAAAGCTTGCAAAGCCCGATCTGATGAACCTTCTTAAACCAGACAGCTCCGGGCATAAATGCCCGCTATGCAATTCATCTTCCTTCTTCGTTCTGCTCTTCAGGAAGATAGAGTACTATCGCTGCAGCAGCTGCCTTGGTGTGTATATGCACCCTGACTTTCGCCTTTCGCCCAAAAGTGAAAAGGAGAGATATGAAACACACAATAATGACATAAATGACGAGGCTTACAGGAAGTTTGCCAGTCCGCTTGTCAAACAGGTAACGGGAAATTACCAGCCAGGAAGCCGCGGACTTGATTTTGGCGCAGGCACTGGTCCGGTTGCCTCGGCAATGCTGCGCGAGCAGGGATATGACATGACATTGTATGACCCTTTTTTTCATAACGATCCCGCGAGCCTTGTAAAATCATATGACTTTATTATCTGCTGCGAGGTTATCGAGCACTTTTACAACCCTGCAACCGAATTCAGGCTCCTCAGGTCACTTCTTGACAAAAAAGGGAAGCTCATCTGCATGACAGAGCTGCTAATGTCCGGGACCGATTTCGCAGACTGGTGGTACAAAAACGACGAGACTCATGTGTTTTTCTATACTCCTGAAAGCATTGCCTGGATAGGTGCCAGGTTTTCTTTCGATACTTTTATCAAAAGCAGCAGGATAGTCATATTCACGGCATCCTGAAAACAAGGGTGTGGGAGTGTGATCAATATATCGGGCCGGTTACCTTATGGCAGGTAAAGTATAATAGCACACCGGCATATTTTAACTGAGCCGGACCGGGTAATCAAGGCCGAATGGAAGCCGGTCTGAAAATCTGGTTGTTGCTATGCCGGTTTGCAAAACCGGCCAATAATTGCTAAACTTGAAAAATTTGCGTAACCAGGATAAACTTCACAGATGTCAAAACAACCCCTTATTACAAAGGCCTCCGGTGAGAAGGAGCTTTTTTCTCCCGAAAAACTGGAGAATTCGCTCAAACGGGTGGGCGCCGGCAAGGATGCTATAGCACACATTAGCGATGAGATCAGCAACTGGCTGGAATCGGGCGTGAGCACGAAAAAGATATACCGCCAGGCATTCCGTTTGCTTAAAAAATACAGAAACGGTACGGCTGCAAGGTACAAGTTAAAAAAAGCGATCATGGAGATGGGGCCTACAGGCTACCCCTTTGAGCACTTTGTCGGACAGCTCATAAATCATTACGGATACGAAACGGTAGTCGGACAGGAGATAGAGGGCCAGTGTGTAAAGCATGAGGTAGATGTCGTTGCCACAGGCAACGGCCGCCAGATTTTTGTCGAATGCAAATTCTACAACAGCCAGGGCAAGCAGGCCAACGTCAGGGTGCCGCTCTATATCAGGTCGCGGGTTGACGATATCGTCAAAAAGAGGGAAGCCCTGCCCGAGTTTGCCCGGTTGAAGTTCCAGGGCTGGATAGTAACCAATACGAGGTTTACATCCGATGCCATCGATTATGGCAAGTGTGCCGGACTGCACCTGGTGAGCTGGGACTATCCCACGGGTCATAGTCTCCGCGACATGATCGAGAAAGAGCAGTTCTTCCCGGTAACGGCCCTGACCTCCATTAACAAGCAGCAGAAAAAGATGCTGCTTGATGCTGGCATAGTGCTGTGCCGGCAGATATGCCATGATCCGGGCGTTGTTGATAAGCTGGAGATCACCCCACAGAAAAGGGAAAAGCTGCTCGAAGAGGTTAGTGATTTGTGCTCGTGTGATAAGCCGCACAACTGAACCTGGCGGGAATTATAAAGGATTTCCGGATATCTTAAACATGGAGATACCGATGTTGAGTAACAGGATATTAAATTGGCTGTAAGTTACAAGGATTTATTGCACCAAAGATTTATATCCCAGTAAATCTACCCAATCTATTACACGATGCCAGACACGATACCCAAAGGCCTGATCTTCGATATCCGCAGATATTCTGTTCATGACGGACCTGGTATACGGACAACCGTATTTTTCAAAGGTTGCCCCCTGCGGTGTTCATGGTGCCATAACCCTGAGGGTATACTGCCTGAAGAACAATTAATAACCCGCACAAGGTCAATTGACGGCAGAAAAAGATTTTTTAAGGAAACTGTTGGTGAGTGGTGGTCGCCCGCGGAAGTCTTTGATATTGTGCTTAAGGACAGGGTTTTTTATGAAGAAAGCGGCGGCGGCGTTACCTTTTCAGGGGGGGAGCCCCTCATGCAGCCGGAATTTCTGAATAAAATGCTATTGCTATGCAAAAAAGAGGGTGTACATACGGCTATCGACACATCTGGACATGCACCTGCGCATGTATTTGCAAGAGCTGCAAAAAATACAGGGATGCTTCTTTACGATCTGAAAACAACCGACAACACAATCCATAAATCATTTACGGGGCGGAGTAATGATTTGACCCTTAAGAACCTCCGGTCGATCGACAAAACCGGTCCTGCCGTCATAATTCGTATCCCGGTAATACCAGGCTTTAACAGCGGGTTTGACGGAATGTCAGATTTGTGCAGGTTTCTTACCAGGCTGAAGGCAAAGTTGAAAAGGGTTGACCTGCTGCCCTGGCATGGTATGGGATATGAAAAATACCGGAACCTGGGTATGACACCACCAACCAGCCAGGGCAATGCTGTCGATAATGAACATCTTGACGGGTTGCTTGAACTTTTTGCTAAAAGCGGTTTCAACGTCAAGAAGGGAGGATGAACCGGCAAGTTTTAGTTTTAACAATTAACGCTTTCACATATGACAGAAAGAGTAAAGCAACTTAGAAAGCACAGCATTGGTGCCGTAAACAGGCTCGATCATGAAAGGGCACTCCTTGTTACTGAGTTTTACCGCGATCATGTTGACAAAGATGATCCGGTGCCGGTACAAAGAGCGTTATGCCTGAAATACATCCTTGCCAACAAAGAACTATGGTTTGACAAGGGTGAGCTTATAGTGGGCGAACGCGGGCCTGCGCCAAAAGCAACATCAACCTACCCTGAGATCAATCTGCATTCGCCTGAAGATTTAGACATCCTTAATTCACGACCCAAGGTGTCCTTCAAAGTAGATGGTGAAACACGAAGGATATACGGGGATGTTGTTATACCATTCTGGCAGGGCAATACAAACAGGGACAAGCTGATGGCACAGATGACCGCGGAGTGGAAAAGAGCATATAATGCCGGTGTTTTTACCGAATTCCAGGAGCAGAGGGCTCCAGGTCACACCGTACTGGGCCGTAAACCCTGGGAAAAAGGCATGAATGATCTGATAAGGGAATGCAGAAATGCTCTTAAAGCTTATGAGAGGGAAGGCGCTACCCTCTTCCGGGAAGAAATAGGCCAGATCAGGGCAATGGAAATCGCCGCAGGGGCTATCACCGACTATGCCGGCAGGTATGCAGCGATGCTTGAAAAACTTGCAGAATCTGAGGCCGACGGGCTGCTGAGGGAGGAGCTTTTGATGCTGGCAGCCATATGCCGCCGGGTACCTGCAAATGCCCCGCAAACATTTCACGAAGCTCTTCAGCACTACTGGTTCATACACCTCGGGGTTATAACGGAGCTGAACCCATGGGATTCTTTCAATCCGGGACGCCTGGATCAGCATCTTATCCCGTTCTTTGAAAAAGGTGAAGAAGATGGCACCCTGAACGAGGCAATTGCAAAAGAGCTGCTTCAGTGCCTTTGGATAAAGTTTAACAACCACCCTGCCCCTCCCAAAATGGGTGTTACCGCCGAAGAGAGCAGCACCTACACCGATTTTGCACTTATCAATCTCGGGGGTGTTAAAGAAGACGGTTCAGACGGGGTTAACAGGATGACAGGCATTATACTTGATGTGATCAGGGAGATGAGGCTTCTGCAACCCGGCAGCATGATCCAGGTAAGCAAAAAAAACCCTGACATCCTTATTCACAGGGCTCTGGACATAATCCGGAGCGGCTTCGGGCAGCCCTCCATTTTCAATACAGATGCAATTATACAGGAGCTGCTGAGACAGGGAAAATCAATCGAGGATGCCCGCAACGGTGGTGCTTCAGGTTGTGTTGAAGCGGGAGCTTTCGGCACGGAAGCATATATCCTGACAGGATACTTCAACCTGGTCAAGATACTTGAACTGGCCCTCAACAACGGGTTCGACAGGCGGACACAAACACAGGCCGGGCCTGAAACTGGCGATCCCAGGAAATTCGGGAGCTTTGAGGAGCTTCTTGATGCGTTTGCCGCTCAACTGGATTATTTTGCTAATTTAAAAATTGAGGGGAACAGGAAGATTGAAAAACTGTTCTGCAACAATCTCCCTGCACCATTTCTTTCGCTGCTTACTGATGATTGTATTTCCAAAGGGAAAGACTATAATTGCGGTGGCGCCAGGTACAATACAAGCTACATACAGGGTGTGGGGCTTGGCAGTATAACCGACTGCCTCACCGCACTCAGGTTCCATGTATACGACCGGCAAACCATTAGCATGAGCAAAATGCTTGCCGCCCTCGAAGCCGACTTCAAAGATCACGAAAATTTATGGGAGGAGCTTTTATTCACCACCCCGAAATATGGTAATGACGATGATTATGCCGATAAGCATGCAACACAGGTGTTCAACATCTTTTTCGGTGCTGTTGACGGGAAGCCTTGCTACAGGGGCGGGAAACACCACATTAACCTTCTGCCAACAACCTGCCACATCTATTTCGGCAGGGTTACCGGAGCGATGCCTGATGGCCGTAAGTCAGGGGCACCACTTTCAGAGGGCATCAGCCCTGTCCAGGGAGCGGACACAAAGGGGCCTACAGCCGTACTTAAATCCGCCTCCAAAATCGACCATATTAAGACCGGCGGCACCCTCCTTAACCAGAAATTCACACCCTCGTTCTTCGACGACAGTGAAAGCTATGAAAAACTGACTGCCCTGGTAAGGAGCTGGTTCAGGCTTGACGGTCATCATATACAGTTTAACGTAGTATCGGCAGATACGCTTCGTGAAGCACAGAAGAACCCTGCTGAATACCGCGATCTGATCGTAAGGGTAGCAGGATACAGCGACTACTTCAACGATCTGGGTGAAGACCTGCAGAATGAAATAATCCTGCGTACTGAACAGGGCCAGTGACCTATTCAGTTACCCTCTGTTTTCTACGACAGGGATTCAAAGACGGCCGGTCTTGTCAAGTCCGTGATACATTGCCAGTCCGCCGGCCGATGTTTCCTTGTAAAGGCTGGGCAGATCCTGCCCGGTTTTCATCATGGTTTTAACCACCTGGTCGAAACCAATCAGGTGCCTTCCATCAGAGAGCATGGCAAAGTCGCTGTGCGACAATGCCCTGGATGCTGCCAGCGCATTACGCTCAATACAGGGGATCTGAACCAGTCCCGCCACCGGGTCGCATGTCAGTCCCAGATGATGCTCAAGTCCCATCTCAGCAGCATATTCAATCTGAAAAATGCTTCCCCCGTAAAGCTGGGCAAGAGCTCCCGAAGCCATTGCGCAGGCGGTTCCCACTTCCCCCTGGCACCCTACCTCAGCACCTGAAACCGAAGCATTATGCTTTACAAGATTTCCAATTATACCGGCTGTTGCAAGTGCCCTTAATATCCTTTTCTCAGGAGTCTTGTAAAATTCCCTGTTCTGGTAAAGTACTGCGGGAAGCACACCGCATGCCCCGCATGTCGGAGCTGTAACTATGAAGTTTCCGGAAGCATTTTCTTCAGAAACGGCAAGTGCATAGGCATAGACCGATGTCCGCCTTCGAATATAGCCTTTTGAATGCAATATCCTGACATAATAGGATGGTGCTTTTCTTGCCAGTTTAAGGACGCCCGGCAGAGTTCCTTCTTTCTCGAGCCCTCTTCTTATTGACGACACCATTATGTCCCATACCCCCGCAAGATAATCCCATATATCAGCATCCTCATATTCTGAAACATATTCCCAGATGGCCTTGCCATTGGTATAGCACCACTCAAGTATCTCTTCCATCGAACGGAGTGGGTAGATATCCTCGC
This sequence comes from Bacteroidales bacterium, assembly GCA_007131165.1. Lineage (GTDB taxonomy): Bacteria > Bacteroidota > Bacteroidia > Bacteroidales > PUMT01 > PXAP01. The sequence goes on from SLRB01000010.1 coordinate 6,050, forward strand.
GCCTGAACATGTTGGAATCATCGTCAATATCTCCACCTCCAATACTGTAGGCAGTCCACGACCCAACTGCAATACCCGATGCATCCAGAGCTTCAAATACCATAGCATTGGGATGCCTTTCAAGAAACTCATCAGGTTTCATTACCAGCTCAAGTTGCCTTCCTTCAAATACTTCTTTTACCGTAACATCGGTAAGGTGCCCAAGTCCGGTTGCAGCAAGGCTTCCGTAGAACACTACCCTGTAGCCTGCAGCATCAGGATAACGTTGCAGGAATATCGATGATGCACTCCTGGGTGCCATGGTATGAGAACTTGACGGACCGTGCCCCGTTTTGTATATATGTCT
>SLRB01000264.1 GCA_007131165.1 Bacteroidales bacterium
ATGGGCCTTGTGCTTCACCGGAAGGATGTCGATATGCTCAGGAAAGTCGCTGAAAGGGAGAGATCGCCAATGTATGATATAGGAAAGGTTACCGGCGATATGCAGTTTACCTTTGAAGACCACAGTAAGAATATCAGGCCGGTAGATCTTAAGCTTGAATGGCTTTTCGGAAATCCGCCCCGCACCATCATGAAAGATAAAACATTGAATAGCGGTTTTGATGAGCTTGATTTCGACGAAAAACGGTTCAGGGAATACCTGGTATCGGTACTGCAGCTTGAGGCTGTAGCCTGCAAGGACTGGCTCACCAATAAGGTCGACAGGAGCGTTACCGGCAAGGTGGCCATGCAGCAGACGACCGGAAGCATACAGCTTCCGCTTAATAACCTGGCGGTTATGTCGATAGATTATGGTGGTGAGCGTGGTATTGCTACTGCTATAGGGCACGCCCCGGTCGCTTCAATGATTGACCCGGCAAAAGGGTCGGTGCTCTCAATCGCAGAGGCGCTCACGAACATCGTCTGGGCACCTCTTCAGGATGGTATCAGGGGTGTTTCGCTCAGTGCAAACTGGATGTGGCCGACCAGGCACGAGGGAGAAGACAGCAGGCTTTACCGTGCAGTTGAGGCGGCATCTGATTTTGCAAAGGCCCTGGGTATAAATATTCCCACAGGTAAGGATTCTTTGTCGATGACCCAGAAATACAAGGACGGGACTGTGGTTTTTGCTCCCGGAACCGTCATAATTTCGGCTGCAGCAGAGGTTACCGGCATCAGAAAGGCGGTAAGCACCGGGCTTAAGAATGTGGCAGGAAGTTCGGTTCTGTATATTGATATGTCAAAAGACGGTTTTTACCTTGGTGGAAGCAGTTTTGCCCAGTCGATTAACTTTGTGGGCCGTCAGTGCCCCACGGTCAGTGATCCGGAGTATTTTGCACGAGCTTTCAATGCTGTGCAGGACCTGGTAGCCAGTAAGCTTGTTCTGGCGGGGCATGATGTTTCCGGGGGGGGACTGATAACGGCGCTGCTCGAGATGTGTTTCCCCGAAAGGGAAGCCGGAATCGAGGTTGATCTTTCCGTATTTGGCGAGAAGATAATTAACATACTTTTCAGCGAGCGGCCTGCCCTGCTCCTGCAGGTGGCTGACGCCGGCAAAGTGATTGGCAAACTTGCAGAGAAGGGTGTTGAAGCCCGGCTGATTGGCCAGTATAACAACAGCAGGGAATTCAATATAATGCATGATGACGGTCACTATGAGCTGAAAGTTGACAAACTGAGGGATGTGTGGTACCGCTCCTCTTACCTGCTCGACAGGAAGCAGTCGACAGAAAAGCTTGCGCTTGAAAGGTTCAGGAACTATGGCCTTCAGCCATTGTCATTCAGGTTTCACCATGGTTTCACAGGACAGCTCTCACAGTACGGTATTGACCCCGGCAGAACGGCTCCTTCGGCAATAAAGGCTGCAATAATAAGGGAAAAAGGTGTTAACGGCGACCGTGAGATGGCATGGAGCATGTACCTGGCCGGGATGGATGTTAAGGATGTGCATATGACAGACCTTATAAGCGGCCGTGAGTCACTCGAAGATGTAAATATGATCGTTTTTGTCGGAGGTTTCTCAAACAGCGATGTACTTGGTTCGGCAAAGGGGTGGGCAGGGGCTTTCCTCTACAATGAAAAGGCCAGGGAGGCCCTTGATCGTTTCTATGCAAGGAAAGACACCCTGAGCCTCGGAGTTTGTAACGGATGCCAGCTTATGGTTGAACTCGGGCTTCTTGGTATTGAAGGTGAAAAGAAACCTAAAATGCTTTTCAACGATTCTCATAAGTTTGAATCAGCTTTCCTTAATGTTGACATTCCGCTTAATAACTCGGTAATGCTTAAATCCCTGGGCGGAAGCCGGCTGGGTATATGGATAGCCCATGGGGAAGGTAAGTTTATGTTCCCAGGCCTGAAGGATGACTACAATATACCTTTAAAGTATTCATATGCTGAGTATCCCGGAAACCCCAACGGATCTGATTACGCGACTGCTGCAGTATGCAGTGCAGACGGCCGCCACCTCGCCATGATGCCTCACCTTGAGAGGTCTGTTTACCGTTACAACTGGGCAGCTTATCCGTCCGGGCGTAAGAATGACGAAGTTACCCCATGGATAGAAGCATTTGTAAATGCCCGCAACTGGATTGCTGCGAACAGATAAATGGCCGCTTTGTAACAAATCCGGAATTTTGCCGTAAATATTAGTTGCGGCTTCATAGGCAGGTTTTTATCTGGGTTTTCCGGTTTGAGAATGTTGACAACCGGTGAATTTGCAGGTTCAATCATCCTGGTTGCAGGTTTTGTATTATCAAGGAGGCATCAGTTACGTCTGTTATTACTACCAGGATATTACCGGGTTTGAAACAGAATTTACCAATGAAGTTTATTGAATTAAAATTTGTATTTATGATTAACCCGGCGAAAGCCATCCGGAAATGAACGATCTTGTTGAACAACTAAAGGCCGAGAATGATGCTCTCAAAAAAAAGGTCAGGGAATTGAGCGAGAGTGAGCAGAAGTTTCATATATTGACCGAACTTGCGCCTGTTGGGATCTTCAGTACCGATCATCTTGGAAACACCATATATGTCAATCCGCACTGGTGCACGATATCAGGATTGTCATATAAACAGGCTCTGGGCAACGGGTGGATTAAAGCTGTTCACCCCGATGACCGGCAGGATATTATTGCCGGTTGGGAAAATGCCGTCGATAAAAGGGCCCGGTCAAATGCAGAATACCGCTTTTTACGGAAAGACGGAACAATGGCATGGGTCATTGGAAATTCTGTACCCCAGTTCAGTACCGACGGCAGGTTTGTAGGTTATATTGGAACAATTACCGACATAACAGGCAGAAAACAGGCAGGGGAGAGAATACGGACACTGAGCCGGGTTGCCGAGCAGAATCCTGCATCAATTGTAATTACCGATGAATGTGGAAGTATTAACTGGGTAAATGCCCGGTTCACCGGCCTTATGCAATATACGATTGACGATGTCAAGGGCCGGATGCCAAGGATATTTAACCGCGGACACATCCCACAGGAGGAGTATGAGGAGATGTGGAAAACCCTCAAAGCCGGCCAAACCTGGAAGGGAGAATCGCGTAACCGCAGGAAGGATGGCAGTTTCTTCTGGGAAAGGGTGATGATATCACCATTGCATGATGAAAATGGCCGGTTGTGCAATTATATTATAATTAGTGAGGATATTACCGAAAGAAAGAAGATGATGCAGGACCTGGTAGCTGCGAAAGAAAAAGCTGAGGAGGGAGACCGTCTTAAAACCTGTTTTCTGAATAATTTCTCGCACGAAATTCGTACACCGATGAATGCCATAACCGGTTTTTCCGCCCTTATGAGTGAACCGGAGTTGCCGGATGAAAGACGTGCAGAATTTGCTAAGATAATAATCGATAGCAGTGATCATCTTCTTGAAATCCTGAATGATATAATAAATGTTTCTGCTATTGAAACCGGACAGGTCGAGGTAAGGGAAACAAACACAGACCTGAAAGATGTATTGAACAGGTTATACGAGAGGTTTGCCGACAAGGCAAAGGGTAATGGCAACAAGTTCATTTACAGCGAATATGGAGAAACGGCGGAGTTTGAAATTGTTACAGACAGATCAAAACTGATTCAGATACTCAGCAATCTTTTAGGTAATGCCTTAAAGTTTACAGTTAATGGTAACGTCAGCTTCGGGTACTCAGTTAAGGATGATATTATTGAATTTCATGTAAGTGATACAGGCATTGGTATTCCTGATGAAATGCACGAGGAGATATTCAAGCCTTTCAGGCAGCTGGAAAATGCAGATAACAGGAAATATGGGGGGCCGGGATTGGGATTGCCGATCGCAAAAGCTTACGTGGAATTGTTGGGTGGCAAAATATGGCTGGAGTCGGATAGGGGGGTTGGTTCAACTTTTCGCTTTACAATACCTTTTAAAAGGCTTTAACTGGTTGCATTTGTATAATAGTATGGCATGAAGGATTTGATAAATAACGGAAAAAACGAACAGAACCGGCCCGGACTTGAAGAAAACAGTAATGAGAAAGGGAGGGTTATGAGTTATGATGATCTTAAGGCTGAGAATGAGGCCCTGCAAATAAAGTTTGGAGAGCTGGAGCGAAAGTACGAGATGAATATATCATTGCTGCGAAGTATTTCCAGGGAAATCAGAACGCCACTAAATACACTGAAGGGCTTTTGTTCGTTTTTATCAGACCCGTCTTTGACTGCCGAGAAACGGAGCGCTTTTATAAAGATAATTAACGAGAGTAGCGATCAGCTGCTTTCGATTATTACTGACATTTTAAATATTGCTGTTCCTGGTGATAATGGAAACGATGTTTTGCAGAAAGATTCCTTTGACCTTAACCGGCTAATGGATCAATTATTCGAAGAGTATTCAGTAAGGGCCAGGGAACAGAGTAATAGTTTTAAAATGAAGAAAGGCCTGGGAGGAGAAAAGGCAAGGATTATAAGTGACAGGTCCAAGCTTACCCGCATCCTTGCAAACCTGCTGATAAATGCTATCAAGTTTACCGGCCAGGGGAAGGTGAGATTCGGGTACAACCTTGAGGAAAGCGACCTGCTTTTCTATGTAAAAGATACAGGTATCGGTATTCCTGTTGAGTTGCAAAAAGTTATATTTAAGCGCTTTGAAAGCGGTGAGGTGTCAGATAATCACTATTATTGTGAATCCAGCCTTGGATTGTCAATCAGCAACGCCTATATTGAAATGCTGGGCGGAAAGATATGGGTCGATTCGACACCCGGACTCGGGTCGTCATTCTTTTTCACAATACCCTATATTAGAGCCTGACACCCTTGATGCCAGATTGTAAGTACATTATTGATTTCTTAGCTCAGGAAGGAGCTCGTCCCGAACCCATTTAAATCCAGGTTCGAATTCAAGTGCTTTTTTGTAAGTTATGAGCGCCATAGACCTGTTACCGGTTTCACGGTAGCTCTTTGCCAGTGCTACAAGGGTATTGAGATAAAGCCAGCGGTGCCTCTCTGTCATGTTTGTTTCAAGCAAGGTTATTGCTTTCCTGTAGCTTTCTATAGCTTTCTCCTTTGATCCGCCAAATGTTGCAGGTGCGTAATACATTGCATTGCCATGTTCAATCCAGGCTGAAGGATTATCAGGATCAGTTTCTATTGCTTTTTCAATGAGGTTCATGCTCCTGGGTCCCCAGAAAACTGCACGCCAGGGAGCCATGGATATTCTGAAGGCATACATAGCTGCCTGCAGAGCATATGCTGATGCCTCATACTCCTTTGATGCCTTTAGTTTATCCATATGTTCTTCTGCAAGGTCAATATGCATCCGGGCCTCCCGCCGGTTATCGACGCCCAGGCTGTAACCTATGAAACCGTACCTTGCAAGCGTAAGCTCATAGAGAACATCAGTACTGCTGTTTACCTGGTATTCACGTTCAAGCAGGTTTATGGCTTCCACCCACAATTCCATCCTGTCTTCAGTAAAAGCCCTGTATATTAATTGCTGGGGTTCCTGGACCCCCGCCATTGCAGCAGATACTGCTACGGTTGGAAGGATAAGGAGGTTAATCAGGCATCTTTTCATAATTACTATTTTATCCATGGGTGCATTATGTGTTGAAACGGTTCATAACTTTATATCTGGTTCGCTCCCCGGCCTTTTATTTAGTAGTTAAAAAAAACTCATTTGATGTTCCGGGCTCCGGCTTAGTTCAAATCTTCTGCGGCGGCGGCTCATGTTTTTATTATGCTTCGGGTTTGAATATCTGTATGATATACATTTCTGCCTTTCCAGTTGAGTTCATAATTTAACTTATGCCGGATAGCTGATATTATCATTGCAATAAACGAAAGCTGCTGAAGGGGAGCAAGAAAGAGGTTTTGGAGAACCGGCTGCCGGCTGAGTGCCGATATTACAGTACGGTGCAGTATCAGCATTGCTCCAAATGTGAACTGGTAGAAGGAGGGCAGAACCAGAAATACAGGGATAAATCCCAGGGTTGTTACTGCGGCAAACAGGATGGCAATTGAAAGATGACCACCAAAATATTCTGTCACACTACGTGAAAATCCTGTTATTGCATCTTTGCAGGAATTGTACATTCTGCAGGATATGTCGCCGTTACTGAGCACTGTATGGACCGGCAGCCGCTTTTTCTTCATTGTCCTGACTATACCGATATCCTCTACAAAACTGTTCCTGTGTATTGCATGAAATTTATGCTTGTGGTAAGTTTCAGCCCTGAACAGCATGAATTGACCATTCGCAGCCGACAAAGAGTGCCTTGATGATTTTCTTGTCAGGATCAATGGAAGCAAACCTGTCAGTATCCAGTTCATGACAGGTACTGTAATCTTTTCAGCAAAAGTATGCATCTTCTGTACAGGGAAAACCGACAACAAGTCGAGGTTGTATCTTTCCAGATGGGCAAGTCCGTTCATTATCATGCCGGGTTTCATTCTTACATCAGCATCGACAAATACCAGGTAATCGCCTCTGGCATTAAGTGCCAGCTGATGACATGCATGGTTTTTCCCAAGCCATTTGGCGGGAAGGTTTTTACCCTCAATCAATTTGATCCTGTTATCTTTTTTTATGCAGTTTTTTACCTGGCTACCTGTATCGTCTTCCGAAAGATCGTCGTATACAAGGATCTCCAGGTTTTTGTAATTTTGTAATGACAGGTCATCAAGCAGGTTGCAGATATTATTCTCCTCATTTCGTGCAGGTACAAGAACTGATACCAGGGACTGCCTGCTGGCATTTGTGTACCTGCAGGCAGCAGAGGGTGCCAGCCATTGCCGTGTAAAAAGGTTCGACAGGCTTACGAGGAAGCGCAATAACAGAAAGTAATATGCGAAATATGCTATCCAGGTCATGCCAGTTGTTTTTGATATTCAATACACCTCCTGTAGAAGCTATTATAGCCTGATGTCAATTCTTCAAGAACAAAATCATGAGTTTTCGGAAAATCTTCAAGGTATATAAACAATGAGGGTTTTCTTTTAGAGAAATAGTCGGTCAGGTTTGCCATGAACAATATATGTACAGGATTACCCGGGTTCTTTAATACCCTGAACCATCCTTTTTGGAAAACCATGTCTGTGGTATATTGTGAATGAATCTTGCCCTGTGGAAAAAGGATGAGAATGTTGCTTTTGTCCTTCAGGACGTCTGATGCATAGTTTATTGATTCTACCACCGACCTGCTGCCCGGGTTGATAGAGAAGGCCCCGAGCCTTCTGAAAAATTTCCTTTGTGCAAGTTGCTCCTCAAGCATCATGAGATATAGCCGCCTTTTGAATATTTTACGGTTGAGCTCATAGGGGAAGAATCCGTCCCACCAGCTAAAATGGTTGCCTATAACCAGTAACGGCAATTTCTGATCTTTATATGTGCCCTTTATATTGACTGAGTCGAAATCTTTGTTCAGGATGTAACGTATGTAGCTGGCAAAGAAAGTATTGTGCAGCCAGGAATGGTGTGCGCCTATCATATAATCCTGTATATAATGTTCAGCGTAAAGATAAAACCTGCCTGTACTGCAAACAACCCGGGCAGAATTTTATTTTCAATCCGTACCCTAAAGATATGCAACAGCGAAAGAAATGCAATGGATATGAAAAACCATGCCAGGTAATTTTGTAACGGGATGTCGTTCCCGGCCCATTCCCACATATTCATCCTGATCGCAACAGGCTCAAGTATAATATCGTAAGCGACCATCAGGGAGGCCCCGGCTATAATTTTGACTGGCTTGCTGAGCCTCGCAGTCCCGGTAAGATGGTAAACGAAATATATAAGCATCAGCCAGTTCACTCCGATTATTAGCGGTGTGCTGTATAGCTGCAGCCCCAATGTATTACCATAGCTGTAGTCGCCAAACACCAGGCCGGTATAAACACCGGCAACCTCTACAAGGTAACCTGTTACCGCTATTACAGCAAAAAGTGCAAGGTGAAGGTATGTCCATGGTTTATGGTAAACAAACAGAAGTGAAATGTTCATAAGCAGTGTATAGGGAGTCAGCAACTCAATATAGTCTTTGGTGGCCGGTAAGGAAAGGCCGGCAACTCCTACAGTGTAAAAGATGATAAGGATTATTATTATTTTATGGTGCGTGGGCAAATTTCTTTTCATTTTTTAGATACAGTATATTGTTTGTTCAACATTTGGTTTATATCATTAGTCATTCCGGGAGTTAAACCAAAAACATGGCATTGTTGTTCAATGCTGTTTTATTTTTAAACTATTCCAGGATGTATTAATAGAAGATGGGCTTTTAAGCCCCGCCATTATATGATCTTTTTAAATTATCAGGAGCAGCGCTCTATCTCATTGTCAATAATCTTAGCCGAGGCCAGGCACAGTGGTATGCCTCCGCCTGGATGCACGCTGCCTCCTGCAAAGTAGAGGTTTTTGAAACGTTTTCTGAAGTTGGGGTGACGGTTAAAAGCTGCAAACATACTGTTGGAACTTGTTCCATAGAGCGAACCCATATAGGACCCGGTTTCATTTTCAATTGTAACCGGGTCTGCTGTTTCTTCAAATACTATCTCCTTTTCAATATCGGTTCCAAGGATGCGGTTAATCTTGGCAATTATGTTTTTTCTTGCTTCTTTCTTCAATTCATCCCAGTTCTGTCCTCTGTTTGCAGGAGCATTTATCATAACATACCAGTTTTCTGATCCTGGAGGTGCATCACCTATAACCGTCCTGGAACTTATATACAGATATACTGTGGGATCGTCAGATATGGAATGGGTGCCGAAAAGATGACTGAATTCCTCGCTGTAATTCTTTGAGAAAAATATATTATGAAGCTGAAGTCTTGGTTCCCTGCTTTTGATACCCCAATAGAAGATGAGCGCTGATGTTGATCTTTCGCCTCTCTGAAGCCTCCGGGGCATCTTTTCAGAGGGCATCAGTTCTCTGTAGAAAGTGCTGACATCGGTATTCGTTACTACAATGCCGGCCGGCAGGAATTCTTGTGCTACCCTTATCCCCTTTACTATACCGTCTGAGTGTATTATCTCATCGGCTTTGGTAGAGAAATGGAACTCAACGCCGGCTCTTAAGGCCAGCTTATAAAGTGATTCCACTATATCCCGCATCCCTTTGTCAGGGAACCATGTCCCCCTGGTGTGTTCAAGGTGGGGGATTATGTTAAGTGTGGCAGGCGCCCTGTAAGGGTTTGACCCGTTGTAGGTAGCATAGCGGTCAAACATTTGCACAATACGGGGGTCCCTGAACCATTTTTTATTGCGGTTGTGCATGGTAGTAAAGGGGTCAAGCCTGTATGAGTTCAAAATAGTTCGCAGGAATTTTTTCGACTTGAAATTCGATGCCTTATGAATAGAACTGAAAATAAAAGACTCAGCTGTAATTTCATACAACTGCTTGCTCTTCCTGAAATACTTCTCAAGCCGGGAGGGCTTGACATCACTCTGGGCTTTTATCTCATTTGCAAAAATATTCTTATCCTGCCAGGCGGTAATTATCGTACCGTCCTCCCAGAAATATTTACATGAAATGTCAAGCCTGCTGTATTTGAAATAATCATTCGGATTTTCACCGCTTATAAGAAACAGTTCGTCAACCAGATGCGGCATCGTCAACAGTGAGGGGCCACGGTCAAACCTGAAACCATCATGACGAATCTGGGAGATCTTGCCTCCGGGCTGGCTTGCCTGCTCAAAAACACTGACCTTGTATCCTTTTGCTGCAAGTCTTATTGAAGTTGCCAGACCACCTATTCCTGATCCGATTATTGCAGCACGCTTATTTGATACGGGGTTCATTCGCCTGGATGTGTGTTTTTGTCTGTGGTTTGTTTGATCTTGCAACCATGGTGAAGCTTTGCTTCAACCCGGTGAATTTGCCTTGCGATTTTTCCTGCTAAATTAGGTAATTTTTTACTAACAGGATTTAATGAAGTATTGTATGCGTGTATTTTTAACTTGTTTGATTGGCTTGCCCGGATCCCCATGTTGAATTATAATAATTACCTTTGTGTTTTATAACATATTTTGTGGCTTTCATATTTACTTAGTCATTTATTGGTACATTGGATATGGTTAGCCCGACAAATCCTGTTGCAACAATGAATCATGGATGAAACCATCTCGTCCGGATCTGTGGGGGAGCGGGGAGGTAACGAACCGCTCTACCCGGAGGGTTTGACTTCGTCGATCTCACATGCAATTTGATTAACTCTTTGCAAAAATGATCAGATGTGACATTCATCGGCATTGAAATACTGAATATGAGTTACCTGTTAAACATAATTAATTAAATATTAACTTGATAAACATGCTTTATACAGATGAAAACTATAAAAATTGCAGGATAGCAATTCTTGGTGCCGGGAATATAGGCCTCTCACTTGCCGAAGGGTTTTTGCAATCACAAAAGATCCTGCCGGACAATCTTTGTCTCACCCGAAGACGGACCCATTTGCTGTCTCATATGAAAGACTCAGGGGTTCATGTCCTCAAGGATAATGCAAATGCAGTCGAAATGTCTGATATCATTATAATATCCGTAGAGCCCCAGCAGATTAATGGTGTGTTGAGGGATATTTACCCGGTAATTGACAGGGAAAGGCATACGATCATTTCACTTGTTACAGGTGTTACAATAAGACAGATAGGACAGATCGCCGGCGAAGATGTTGATATTGTCAGGGCCATGCCAAATATTGCGATCTCAGTGGGAGAATCGATGACCTGCATTGCCGGGAACGGTAATAATGACAAGGCGCTACACTATGCACAAGGCCTTTTTGATATTGTTGGCCTTACACTTGTCATTAACGAAGATGAGATGATTGCAGCAACTGCAATCGGAGCATGCGGTGTGGCTTTTTTCCTGCGGGCCATAAGAGCTGCCTCGCAGGGAGGTATCGAGATAGGCCTGCAGTCTGAACATGCACTGACCATTGCAACTCAAGCTGCAAGGGGTGCTACTGCATTGCTGCTTTCCTCAAAAAGCCATCCCGAACAGGAGATTGACAAGGTTACTACCCCTAAAGGTTGTACTATAGCCGGACTTAATCTTATGGAGTACGAGGGTTTCAGCTCTGCAATGATTAAGGGCATTTCTTTATCGGCCGAAAAGGCAGCTTTATTGTATAAGGCCGACAAGGTTTAAAAAATCTTAAATACATTTTTTATATGCCCTCATTTCGAACAGTGGTATATGTTTTGTTGTTAATAAAAAAGTTCCGTACGTTTTTGGTTTGGTGATATAATTACGTAAATTGCTTAAAAACAGACATCGTGGACTTGTTATCTGACATATTCAAAATTGACCACAACAATATCCTGCCGAAACAGGGAAGAGTCCTTATTTCCGATCCTTTCCTTAACGATGCCTATTTCAAACGGTCAGTCGTATTCCTTACAGAGCATGGCGAAAATGGTACAGTAGGCTTTGTATTGAATAAACCGGTTGATGTGGCAATAAACGACGTCCTTTCAGATTTCCCTGAAATTGATACTTCGATCTCGGTAGGAGGTCCGGTTGGTACCAATTCGGTACACTATATCCATGAACTTGGGGATATTATACCCAACAGTGTAAAAGTTACGAACAATATCTGGTGGGGGGGGGATTTTGAGGTTGTAAAGCATCTTATCAAAGGAGGAACCCTGGATAAGGAGAAGATACGTTTTTTTGTAGGCTACTCCGGATGGGAGCCCAGCCAGCTTGAGAGGGAGATATCAGAGAACTCATGGGTGGTAAGTGAATTGGACACCAGCCTGATCATGGAAAGCCGCACAAAGGAATCGTGGCAGAAAATACTTAACTCACTTGGTGGCAAATACAAGTTGTGGACGAACTTCCCCGAAAACCCCGGGTTGAACTAAGCACTTTGCCATTGTTAGCTTTACTGCCGCATGACGGGAACATCATCCGGGAAACCATTATAAACCTCAGGACACTATGGCATTAAGCAAGCCGGTCAGGAATTTCGCTGTTTTGCTGTAATAACGCCTCTGTTCGAATGCAACCACCCAACGTATACCTGATACAGCATTCGTCAGGAAACATTCTTCTGCCTGAATAAGGTCATCCCTGGTAACTTCTGTCTCGACGCACTCTATCCCTTCATGCAAGGCAATGCTGATTATCTGGTCTCTCATCACTCCTGCAACACATCCTTCATCAAGTGACGGAGTAGATAGAGCGCCCTTCTTGACCAGAAAAATATTCGAACTGGTTGTTTCGGCAAGGTTCCCCCTGTTGTTCAGGATAATGCTCTCGTCCAGACCTGATGCCCGGGCAAACATCCCTGCCCGGATATAAAGAAGTGAATTGGCCGTTTTAAGATTGGAAAGAATATCGGCTTGCTTCTTTAGTTCTTTGAATATTCCTGTTTTTAGCCCCTTTTCATTAAGCAAAAAGTTATCGGCCGGAAGGGGCATTGCCTCTGCAAGATAAGATACTGAGTTGTCGGCAGGGGCATACAGTCCCCCCTGGTTCCTGAAAACGCTGAGTCTTATACGGACTCCTTTATAGAGCTTGTTTTTTTTCAGCAGCTTGACAAGGGTTGCTTCCAGGCCCTCTTTGGATATGAAATTATATCTATTCATACCCAGAACCTCCATCCCTTTCATTAGACGCTTGTAATGACTGTCGAAAAAATGCAGCTTTGTTCCGTTACCGTGTATTGTTTCAAAGAGGGCGTCGCCATAGCAAAATGCCCGGTTGGTATGATAAAGCGAAGGCTGGTTCGAGGAAAGCATTTCACCATTAACACAGATATATTGTTTATGCATGTTAAAATAGTTTTATCCTTTTGCCGGCTCTTACCGGGTTTAGAGCGGACTCTTGCTGTCAGTTGCCTTTTCAGAAACAATTATGTCTACGCACCAGTCAATCGGCGCATTGGAATTAATCAGAAAGCCTTTTACTCCTGCTCCGGATGCAGCTTCAGTATCCCGTTCGCGATCGCCTATCATAAAGGAGCGGGAAGGGTCGATATCGAATCTTGCACTTGCTTTCTCCACAAGAAGACTTTTTGGTTTCCGGCACAAGCATTTGCCTGTTGAAGGATGATGCGGGCAGTAATATACAGCTGAAATGAATATTCCTCTTGATGACAACTCTTCAATCATCTTTGCATGTATCCTGCCGACATGTTTGTGTGTGTATCTTCCGGCAGATACTCCGCTTTGATTTGTTATAACAATAAGCATAAAACCATTTTCCTGCAACCTAAGCAGGGAGTCAAATATACCGGGGTTGAAGCTGAATTTATCGGTTTCATATACGAAATCGCCGGTTTCCCTGTTTATTACCCCATCGCGGTCAAGAAACACTGCCTTGTTCTGCATTGCAATTCCCATTTAACAGGTCAGATATCATATTCGAAAAAGTTGTTCAATAAAAGTCGACAGCAGGCTAAGATCAATGAGCAGGGGAAATAGCAGGCCATAAACTGCTCCTATGAAATGTGCGTCATGATTTATGTTGTCGGAGGCTTTTTTACTCATGTAATGCGAATATGCAAGGTATAGCACCCCGAACAATATACCCGGTATGGGGATGATGGCGTAGAGCAGGAGGTTCTGCCAGGGTGCAAAAAAGATGCTGGTAAAAATAACCGCAGAAACCCCTCCTGAAGCCCCCACTGCATTATACCAATGGTTATCCTTATGTTTTTTTAGGGTTGAAAGCGATGATACGATCACTGCACCGCAGTAAAGCAGGAGAAATGTGAGAACCGGCGATCCGAGCATATTCATATCTTCAAGCCCCGCAAAATATCTCTCAACGGCAGTGCCAAAAGAAAAGAGGACTATCATATTAATAAACAGGTGAACCCAATCGGCATGCAGAAGTGAGTGACTGATGAGCCTGTAGTACTCTTTGCGGTGGTAAACCTGGTAAGGGTTGAATTGCAGCCGGTACATCAGTTCCGGCCTGGAAAATGCAAGAATTGAGATAATTGAAGTGAAAAGTACGATATATAGTGTCATTTGGGAAGTTTTTGCAAATGTAGATCAATTTTGCATTATTTGAATGCAAAAAATTACATAAGTTAAATCCTCATCTGGTAAAGACAGATCAAAGTAAAGAGCCTGGCATGAGGATTCAACGAATTGAAAAGCAGGGTTTCTGAACCATGACCATGTTATGATAATTGATGAATAATTTGCATACAAGAAAAACATAAGTTAAAGCAAAGCGGTTCATCCTGTAAGGCAGAATTATTCGGAGGCATAGTTTCCTGGTCATCTGCATTACTTCAGGAGAGGTGCAGTATTTGCCTGGTTAATGCAGTATCTTATATATAAGCTCCTTTAAAAGAACTCCTTCGTTGGACGATGCATTCGCATATCCCTTTGACCGCATATCGTACTCCCTGATCAGAGATATTATATTTGCTGTTTTGCGCGGATTATACTTTTTGGCGGCAAGTTCATACTCTGAAATGAAATATGGATTTATTCTCAGTACTGAGGCCATGTTTTTAGGCGATTTGTCTTTAACCAGGTGCCATATAAATATTTTACTGAAGAAAGAGAATAGGGAGTATATGGTGAGAGCAAACGGATTGGCTTTCTGATTTTGGGCGAAGTGGTTAATTATGCGGTTTGCTTTGAGTACATTCTTTTGAGCAAGAGCCTTTTGCAGCTCAAAATTGTTGTAGTCCTTGCTAATACCTATGTTTCTCTCAATTGTAGCAGGGGTTACGGTCCTGTTTCCTTCCGGCAAAGTTATGATTAGTTTTTCCAGCTCATTTGCAATTTTGCCAAGGTCTGTTCCAAGGTACTCGACAAGCAGCATGACTGCGGCAGGATCAATATGGCATTTTCTTTTTTTTAGCCATGTCTTGATCCAGTCAGGTACCTTATTTTCATATAGCCGGGGTGATTCCATAAGCGCTCCGCCGGATGACTGGATAGCCTTGTACAGTTTTTTGCGTTTGTCGTAAGAGCCATATTTGTAATTAATTACAAGGATTGTTGATTTGAGGGGCTTTTCTGCATAGTAGATAAGGTCATCAAAGTTTTTCATTAACTGTGCCTCCCGTACAATGATCAGCTGATGGCTTGCCATCATGGGATACCTCCGCGCAGTGTTTATAAGATCTGTAACGTTAGTGTCTTTGCCGTAGAGAGTTGTATGGTTAAATGACTTTTCCTCTTCCGTGAGTACATTTGCAGCAATGAAGTCGGTAACCAGGTCAATATAATAAGGTTCTTCACCATGCAGCAGATAGAACGGGCGGTAAGTTTTGTTCTTTATTTCAATGATTATCTCGTTTGCAGTCATCAATCAGAACTTAAGGTGCTTAACAGTTGAGCCATGGTTAATCAGTTCACGTAATGCATTGATGCCGATATTGAGATGATCGGCTACAAATAATTCGGTAACCCTCCTGTCACTTTCAGAAGTTTTAATACCTGTTGATATCATTGGTTGATCAGATACCAACAGCAGTGCTCCGGAAGGAATGCTGTTTGCAAATCCTACGATGAATATAGTAGCTGTTTCCATATCTATTGCCATTGCGCGGGTTTTCAGCAGATATTTCTTGAAACGGTCATCATATTCCCACACTCTCTTGTTGGTTGTAAAGACTGTTCCTGTATAATAGTCCCGCTCTGCCTGCACAATCGCGGTTGAAACAGCTCTTTGAAGGTTAAACGCAGGCAGTGCAGGCACCTCCGGGGGGAGATAGTCGTCTGAGGTCCCTTCACTTCTTATTGCAGCGATGGGGAGGATCAGGTCGCCAAGTTTATTCTTCTTCTTAAGACCTCCGCACTTTCCAAGAAACAGGACAGCCTTGGGCTGAGCTGCGCTGAGCAGGTCCATGATGGTAGCGGCATTGGCAGAGCCCATTCCTATATTAATAATTGTAATTCCGTTTGCAACGGCGCAAGGCATGGGATTGTTTTCGCCTATGATCGGAACATCGAACATTTCACAGAACAGCTCAAGGTAATTGTTGAAATTGGTAAGAATTATATGGCTGGTGAAATTCTCGATAGGATTACCGGTATATCTTGGCAACCAGTTGTGTACTATCTCCTGCTTTGTCTTCATTTATTGGTACCTTTGTATTTATTTTTCAAGGGTAATTGATTATGCAGTCACTTAGATTTCCCAGTTATTCATTCCAGGTTAAATCTGCAGGACAAAGAAAATACATTTTCGACAATATTCGAAGACGTTATGTTGTTTTGACGCCGGAGGAGTGGGTGAGGCAACATCTGATTGCATATCTGGTAGAGGACAGAAACTACCCGGCTTCGCTTATTGCCGTTGAGATGCCTTTAAAAATTAACCGCATGGAAAGAAGAGCAGATATGGTTCTTTTTTCAAAACATGGCAATCCATTGCTGATTGCCGAATGCAAAGCCCCCGCGGTTAAAATTACACAGGCGGCATTTGATCAGGCGGCACGTTACAATATCGGGATGAAGGTGCGGTATATGATTGTTAGTAACGGGCTTGATCATTACTGCGCGAAACTTGACCATTTGGCCAGGACATGGGAGTTTCTGGAAAGTATCCCAGGTTACCAGGATATCGTTAGCGGGAGCCTTGATTTATAAGCTGGAGCATATATTCGCTTCTCCATCCCCCGGGAGTCTTGTGCCAGTCCTTTTTTTCGCCGGTTATTTTAAATCTGAATTTTTCAAAGAGTTTAATGCTTATTTTATTGTCGCAGTCGATGTAGCAAAATAGCTGGTGCAGCTGCAGTACGGTAAACGAATAATTTATAAGTAACTGCAATGCCTCCGATGCGAAGCCCCGGTTACGGTTCTTTTCTTCGCTTATAAGTATGCCGATCCCTGCCCGCCTGTGCATAGGATCGAAATCGTAGAGGTCTATTGCACCAATAGTTTCATGCCTGCCTTCATCATCCACGTGGTCTATCATTAACCTTAACTGCCTCGCCTGAAAAATATCCATATGGGCATCGGCCACATACTTTTCAAGTACAAATCGCGAAAACGGGACAAGCGTGTTGCTAACACACCATATTTCGGAGTTGTTCTCCCAGCTGTATAAAAGGTCTACGTCAGATGGCTCAAGAGCCCTTAACCTGATATTATTTCCTGTCAGAATACTCAAGGTTGCTGTATTATTAGATTATCAGGTACTACAAGTGCATTCGTAATCTCTGATTTTTCCGGTAAATTTATAAAAACAAATTCAACTCTTCTGTTATAACTTCTGCCTTCGATGCAGTCGCGTCCGTCTTCTGTCCTGTTTCTTGCAATGTACTCTTTCATTCCAACCGGATTAACATTTATCCGCTCTTTTTCAATACCCTTTTCAGCAAGCATGGAGGCAACTTTCTCTGCCCTGAGCCCGGCAAGATATTTATTATATGCTGCAGGCCCCATTGAATCGGTATATCCCTTCAACTCAACCTTTACATCACTGTAACTTTTCATAAAACCGGCTACAACCGATATCATTTCAAGTGAAGACTGCCGGGGGCTATGGCTGTCAAAAGAAAAAAATACCGGCTTTAGCTCAAGGGTAAAAAGATCCTTTTCAGATGAAATGTATTCAAGACGATCTTCTTCCCGGGCCTGAACCGACGTTTGCAGAATGGAAGAAACTATATATTCATCTTCCGGAAAATACTCCGGGATGCTGAAATAATGTTGCTCCGGATTATGACCCGGGGCAGTGAAGGTGGCAACATACTCTCCCCAGGGTAGTTCTTTTTCATAATAACTGCCTTCTTCAATAAAGATATCTAATGCAGTATCAGCAGAGGGTGAGATGCGCCTGATCTCGACGCGAACGGTTAGCGAATCACATGAATATTTATTCCCGCTATAGCCTGATAATCTGACAATGGCTTCTGCTCCGGAAATGTCGTAAAGTTGTATTAACTGATATTCCCCGGGATCCGGCCATTCTTGTGTTCGCAGTCTGGTAAGAGCTGTTTTGCCGTCACCTGATGGCAGGAACATAACATCATCAAATGGTGTGTTGACCGGGTAACCCAGGTTGCGGGGAACCGACCAGTTGCCTTCTCCTTCTTTATACGAAACGAATATATCATAACCACCCATCCCCGTGTGTCCTTTTGAGCTGAAATAAAGCGTTTTGCCGCAGGGGCTAATGTATGGGAAAGAATCATCATAAGGTGTATTGACGGGAGCTCCCAGATTTTCTGGAGCACCCCATTGCCCCATTTCATTAAGGCGCGACCTGTATATGTCGAATCCTCCTTTCCCGCCGGTCCGGTTGCTTGCGAAGTACAGGGTCGAACCCTCTTCTGTTATGGAGGCATGTTGTTCAAAAGCAGATGAGTTGATTTGTTCCCCCAGTTTTTCCATCGAAGACCAATTATCATCACTTCTTTTACTGATGTAAAGATTTGTACCTTCAAAACGATCATGCCGGGTAAGATATAATATTGTGCCATCGTGGTTGAGGAATACCGGGTAAGCAAGCCCGTCCGACCCGATCTGCATGGTTATGTTTCTGGGTCTTGACCAGTTTTCGCCATCAAACATGGTGAAAAAAACAGCGTCATAGAACCTCTGTTCTTCTGTATATATAGCTACCGTCCTGTCGCCACTCACAGCAAGATTGCTGTGCTGTGGTTCAACCGGTGGGGTCTTTTCATCAGGTAAGATCCCGGGACAATAGCTGTTTTGGTAAAAGATTGAGGCATTTTGGGTAATTTCTATCTCTCTTTCTATTGTTTGTGTATCGTAAATATCTTCAATTAGTTCTATCAGAGACCCGAAAGCGTTAATTGATTCTTCGAACCTGTATTCCATCCTGAAGGCTATGCCCAGGTAGTAAAGAGCCTCTGCAGGAGCAGATCTCTCTTCATAGCTGCCTTCGGTGTGATCAATCGATATATTGCCGGAGGCTTTCTGCAGATATGGCAGTGCTCTGTGTCTTTGCCCTTCAATATTAAGGAAGCATAAGGCTGCAAGGTACCTCAGGTAGTAGTTGTCTTCGTCTTCTCTTAGGAGTGTGGTAAACCCCGGTAAGGCTTCATTGTATTCACCATATTCAAAGAACTCATATGATTCCTCAAAAATCTCCCTGTTGCTCATGCGCCATTGTGATTTTCCTTCAACAACCATAATAGTGAAGATGAGCATGCTGGCAATGAGAAAACGCATCATTATTTATTTAGGTTTTGTTCTTCGTTTTGTCTGACCGTTCTTTAAAATAATATGCTACAAGTATCAGGATTGCAAGAAGCAAAATCCAGAATATTATTTTTCTTCCCGAGGGTTCATCAGCCATTTCTTCGGGTGTAACTTCCTCTTCTTTTGGCTGGACAATATCCTCCTCTTCAATTATTGCAAGAACACCTGTAATCTCCCATTTGTCAAATTTGTGCTCTTCGCTGCCTGCTACGATAATTCTTATTAGTTCATCGATTGTAGCAGGCACCGCCTCTTCATCGATGAGTTTCTGGAGGAAAGCTGCAAGCTCCGGCGAAAGATGCGGCTTGATTGCACTGATAAATTCTTCCGGTGAGTTATATTTTTGTTCCAGTTCCGCTGTTGACTTCAACAACTCTTTCATCCTTGCATTCTCATCAGGAGGAGTTTCCGGCAATGGATCTGTTAAGCTGATTACCACTTCCTCTTTAATAACATCGCCAAACCTGTCGGTATAGGTGAATTTCAATACATTCTCTCCGGGCAGGGGTGTATAGTCATATCTGAATTGCCTTCTTTCTATCTTTATGGTTTCAGTATCTAAAAGTTCACCGTCCAGGTATTTTTCAATTTCAAGATGAGTGTCTCTTTCCAGCCTCATCCTGATACTTATTCTTTCCTCCTCATCAACATAAAAACGGTGCTGTTCTATATTGAGAGTTTTCGAATACAGAGTGTCTGCCGGGAGTATTATCCTTTCGGTAATAACCTCTTCGATCCCGGGTATTTCCGGTTCCGGCCTTTGCAGGTTAGCGTCAACGGTTAATTCAGGATCCGGATGGTCTGTTGCCAGATTAAGAGACCTGACAACCGGTTTATGACCTTCCTCGCTGAACACCAATTCCCATTCACCGGCTTCGAGGGTTATTTCATATTCTCCGGTAATCAGGTTCGGCCTGACAGTTTGAATGGTGTCGCCGGTATGCTTATCGACAATGCTTATCCTGGCGTTTATGCCTGACCGCAGGCCATCTTCCCTGCTCATTTTCCCTCTAATTTGAAATGTCCTGGGGTGAGCGTCGGAGAAAAACTCATACCTGATTATATCAGTCGCTCCAAACCCTTCATCATCGAACCTGGACACAAAAGCATAAATGCCGTTTTTAACAGGGTGGAAAAACAGATCGTCATCCGGAGTACTAATGGGATAACCTGCATTCTCTGGTGCTGACCATGTGCCGTCATCCTGCCTGGTTGAGTAGAATACATCATAGCCGCCGATATTGTAATGCCCGTAGGAACTGAAATAGATGGTGCTGCCATCTTCCGTGATAAAAGGAGTGTCTTCGTTGTATTGTGTATTTATAACGGGCCCTAAATTAACTGCCGGTCCCCAGTCACCTCCGGGCTCACGTTGTGAGTAATAAATATCAAGTCCGCCGTAACCGCCGGGGCGATTGCTTGCGAAGTAAAGTGTGTTGCCGTCTTTTGAAAGGCTGGCATGAGATTCCCAGTATCTTGTATTGATGTTTTCGTTTAGTTTTCTTATTGGTGTCCAGCTTCCATCTTCAAAAATACTTACATAAATATTGCCTACAAGGTCGTCTGATTTATAAAGAAAAAGTTTACTTCCGTCGTATGAGAGCGAAACAGGGTAACAATCACCGTCACTTCCGATTTGTGGTGTTATTTCCATGGGCCATGACCATTCACCGTCATCGTTTTTAACTGAAAAGAACACTCCGTCGTAGAACGGGAGTTCCCTGGTAAATACCAGTACGTTCTTGTTGCCTGATACAACGGGATTTGTTTCCGGAAACCTGGTATTGATGCGCTCGCCAAGGTTTTTTTCGAGAAAAAAAACAGGGTTGTTAATGCTTTCAATGGCATTTTTGG
>SLRB01000083.1 GCA_007131165.1 Bacteroidales bacterium
CTTCAACAGCATGGTGATGAACGAACAGGAACCGGTTGAGTGTGCTGAATGAGGCACTTTTTACATCTTCGAAAGTGGTTGTCGATCCGTCGGATGTCCTGATCAGTACCGCTGCATCGTTCGGTCTTTGAGATGCAGGTTTGCCTTCGGTTTCTGAAAATGGCGGAACCTGTGTAAACATTACTTTTTCACCGCTTGATGAGAACCGTGGCCTCATCCCCCTCTCGACTCTATATTCTGCATCACCCGGGGCAGATACAAGCACACCGTAGCCGTCGCCCCTGTCGGGTACCGCCGAATAAGCCACCCAGTTGCCGTCGTGGCTGATTGCCGGCGATTGCATATGGTGAAAGTTCATTACATCCTCCAGTGTCATGGCACGTCTATCCTGCGCACCAAGTGTAAGTGAAAACAGCAGTACAACCGGTATAAGTGATCCGGCATTTAAGATTTTCATGGTCATTCTCATAACAGTTTGGATTGATTTGTATTATGCTTTTGTTTGATAATGTCTGTTAGCTGGTTGCCGAATTTTGCATGGCATTACACTATAAATTTAGTCTCCGGCCAGGTTTCAAAAATAGCAATATGTTTTTAAAATGAACTGCGAGGTGATTTATACCGGGCAGGGTTCTGGATTAGACAAAAAAATCCATGTCAGTATGACGGATCCCGGTCTTTGATGCGTATATCTCTTCGGGGTATTCTATCGCGGTGAGGAATAAACCCTGCGCAGGAGCCGAGGTGCCTGCCATACGCCGGTCGCGGGCAGCTATAATATCCCTGAATTTCCCGGTTGTCATCTTGCCGTATCCTGCTTCCAGCATTGTTCCCACAATGGCCCTGACCATATTGCGCAGGAACCTGTCAGCCTTAATGGTAAAGACCAGCATTCCTTCCTGCTCCTCCCAGGAGGCATGCATTATTTTGCAGATGTGAGTTCTGACATTAGTGTTGGACCGGCAGAAGGAGGAAAAGTCGCTGTGATTGAAGAGCTCTTCGGCAGATCGGTTCATAGCATCAAGGTCGAGGGGAGCCGTAATGTGATAGCTGGTGTCCTGCCTGAAAGGGTTTTTTCGGCGGCTGACAAAATATTTGTATGTGCGTGAAAGAGCGCTGAAACGGCTGTGAGCTGACCTGCTGACGGGAAAGATATCCAGAATGGCAATATCCTTCGGGAGCATATGGTTCAGCTTGCGTAATGTTTCAACGGTATGTGAGGGAAGAAGTACCGGTGAATTGATATGGGCAGCAAAATAGTATGCATGAACACCCGTATCTGTCCGGCCGGCCCCTGTAACACGCACCTCTTCCTTTAAGAGTAGAGCCAGCGCCTCTTCAATCGTCTGCTGGACGCTGGGGGCGTTGGGCTGTATCTGCCATCCGCAGTATGCTGTTCCCCTGAAGGATAGTTCTATGAAATAACGGCGGTCCAATTGTTATCTATTTAATAAAATGGTTCAATAACCCGGTACTTTTGGCCGGGAACAACAGAAACCATAATATCTTCCATGGCTCTGCCCCGTCCAGGTACATCCGGTTTGTGATCCTCCGTCATCAAAACCGGAGTGAAAGAAACCATTGTGTTCCGGCAAATTTAATCAATTTGATTACATACTGAAATCACGCAGAGATGGAAAAAAAAAACCGGAAGCAGCATTTTAAAATAAAGCGGGTTACCTGGTTTTTTTGTTCAGGAATCATAATTTTTGACTAAAAATAATCAAAAATTATGTTTACAGATGAAACTGCTTCCATTTTTAATTAATTTTTTTGATCTTGTCTGATTGAAATCATAAGTGAAATTATGTTATTATTAGATTAAGAATTATCTTCTTGAAAATAAACAATACTCATAAACATGACCACCCTTTTATTAGTAAAAATCTTATCTGCCATTATGCGCTTTTGTGTCAGGCCATATTGCCTGCTTATAGTGTTTTATGGTTTTTTCGCGGGAAGATTCAGGCTTGCTGCGGGAGTTGGGGTCCTTTTAACGTCTGTTTTGGTTACGGGAAGCTTTGCTTTACCCATGCAGGAATACGATAACGAAGCACGGGCAATTTACATTCTTGATATTGCCAGGTATGTACAGTGGGAAAATATTGACGATTTGCAGGTCTTCCGTATCGGCATACTTGAGCCGGTAGAAGATCTCTACCCGGTAATAAGCCGGCATGCTGCACAGAGGGGGGAAATACAGCAAAAACCGGTTGAGGTTGTGCGGTTCGGGTCCATTGACGACATCGCACCTGTAAGCCTGCTTTATGTCAACAAACGTTACGACTATGACATCTCGCTCGTGCTGGCAGGCACCAGGGGGCACAACACCCTCCTTATAAGCGAGAATTACGAGTTTCACCGGTCGATGATAAACTTCATAGTATTTGACGGACAGAACAGGTTCGAGATTAACGAGGAGAGGATGAACGAGGAAGGGCTGTATGTGAGTGAGCTTTTCAGGGAGCATGCAATTGCCACAGAAGCTGACTGGCAGGAGATTTACAGGCAGGTGGAACTTGAGCTTGAACAGGAAAAGATACTTGTGCTGGAGCAGAACAGGCTTATTGAAGAGCAGCTTGCCGAAATCGAAGAGCAGTCTGCCCAGATCGGGATTCAACGTGAGCTTATTGAGAGGCAGCTTGAAGAGATTGACAGGCAGGGAGACCTGCTTGACAGGATGGAAGCCGATATTGCACTGAGACAGAGGGATATTGAACTTAAGAATCTGCAGATCACCGAACAGAATGAGGAGATAGCGGAACAAATGGCGGAGCTTGAGCATAACCGCCGGGAGGTTGAAAGGCAGGCTGCCGTGCTTGAGGGGCAGCAGGAGAGAATTGGCGAACAGGAGAGAATGATATCTGATCAGGAGTTTGTACTGGGCCGCCAGCTTGAGCAGATAGAAAAGCAGCGGCTTCTTATCTGGTTTTTTATCGTGATGCTTGTTTTTGCTGCCGTACTCGCCTATTTTATTTATCGCGGCTACCGGATAAAAAAAGAGGCAAATATCAAACTTGAAGAGAAGAACCGGGTTATAACCAACCAGCGCGACGAGATAGAAAAACAGCGCGATAGCATTGCAGCCCAGAGAGACCAGATAGCTGAGCAGAACAAGCTGATTTGGGATTCAATTCATTATGCACAGCGTATACAGAGGGCGCTGCTGCCCGACGACCAGAATTTTGGCGCTGTTTTGGACCACTTCTTTATCATGTACAGGCCCAAGGACGTTGTAAGCGGCGATTTCTACTGGGAATCAAAGATAGGCAGCGAGGTTATTGTCGTAGCGGCTGATTGTACCGGGCACGGTGTGCCGGGTGCGCTCATGAGCATGCTGGGTGTTACTTTCCTTAATGATATAGTGAATACAAGGAAGATAACCCGTCCTTCCGAGATCCTTGACCAACTCAGGGAAGAAGTGATAAACGCATTTCATCAGCAGGGTGGCGGGAACAACGAAATACAGGACGGAATGGATATAGCTGTATGCAATATCGATCAGGAGAGCAGGACGATCCAGTTTGCCGGTGCCAACAACCCGTTGGTTCTTATCCGCGAAAGCGAGGTTTACCAGTATAAGGGAGACAGGATGCCTGTGGCGATAAGCGACAGGATGATGAACTTTAACAACCACATCATTGAGCTCAGGGAGAATGACCTTGTATATATCTTTTCGGATGGTTATATTGACCAGTTTGGCGGTGAGAATAATAAAAAATTCATGCGCAAACGGCTTGTGAACCTGCTTACGGAGATCAGGGAAGAACCAATGAAAAAGCAAAAGGATATACTTGTCAGAACTTTCGACGATTGGAAGGGAAGCAATGAACAGACCGACGATGTGGTGATGATAGGGCTTAAAATATAGGTTCTTTTGTAAGTAAATACTTGAATTAAATCATTGGTGTGTTGGGCCTTACCATAACAATGTGCTGACTTTATGCGGGTTTCATATGCAAATAACAGTTCGTTTAGCTATATCTGCCTGATGTAAACCTCATGTTATATTGTCTGCCGGAGGCTGATGCGGGATTAAGCCCGGAAAGGGAAGACGGCTGCCATGCATGTACCGAAACGACCCGATAGTAACTTCTGTGGCGGGTGGCCCGGGTTAGCCGGGCTTTACCTGCATTCCCAGCGGGTTGTCCGGTTACCGATCGTTACATCCTCTTCATCGAGTATTTCCTCAAGACGGGTACCTGAGTAGGTTTGCCATTCGGTTGCACTTTCTACCTCACCGTCAACATAGGTCACTTTCCGGCACATCATAAAGTCATCAAGTTCGCATGATTTAAGAAAAATTGTTCCTGCCGCGGCAACGATTATCGCCAGCAGTATTCTGAATCTTCTGGTAGAAATTCTCAACCTCATAATTTTTGATGTTTTATTAGGTTTCAGGTACGCCGGATCAGCCATATCCGGGCTTTTAGGCAACTATTGCAACGAAAATATGCTAAATAGCCGAAAAATGCAAAAAATTTACAGTTTTAAGGTTTGCCGGAGAATGATTACTTTCGCACTTTTTATAAAACCGGAGATATTTAAATGGATTTTTTAAGGGAGATAGGCAGGAGAAGGACATTCGGGATAATAAGCCACCCTGATGCCGGTAAAACGACCCTTACCGAAAAACTGCTCCTTTACGGAGGGGCCATTCAGGTTGCAGGTGCTGTTAAGTCAAACAAGATAAAGAAAGGTGCTGTAAGCGACTTTATGGAGATAGAAAGACAGAGGGGTATATCGGTTGCCACATCCGTCATGGGTTTTGAATATGATGGCTATAAGGTAAACATCCTTGACACCCCGGGTCACCAGGATTTTGCCGAAGACACCTACCGTACCCTTACTGCGGTTGACAGCGTTATAATTGTTATAGATGCAGCCAAGGGTGTGGAGGCGCAGACCAGGAAGCTGATGGAGGTATGCCGCATGAGGAAAACGCCTGTTATAGTATTTATTAACAAGATGGACAGGCCTGCAATGGATCCCTTTGAGTTGCTCGACAACCTTGAGAAGGAGCTGAAGATACAGGTTAGTCCCCTGAGCTGGCCCATAAGCAGCGGCCCGGGATTTATGGGTGTCTATAATATATTTGAGCAGAAGCTCGACCTGTTTGTATCTTCTGATAAGCAGCGGCAGGGAAAGACAATCAGTATCAATGATATTTTTTCGGGCGAAGCCGACTCATATATCGAGCCTCATGCCTCTGATCTGAAGGAGGATATTGAACTTGCCTCGGCCGGGTATCCTGTATTTGAGAGGGAAGCCTACCTGGGAGCCC
Source organism: Bacteroidales bacterium (assembly GCA_007131165.1). GTDB lineage: Bacteria > Bacteroidota > Bacteroidia > Bacteroidales > PUMT01 > PXAP01. Next base: position 5,285 of record SLRB01000083.1, read on the forward strand.
GGATTGCCCCGGTCTTTTTCGGGTCGGCACTCAACAACTTCGGAGTAAAGGAGCTGCTGGACTGCTTCCTGAAAATTGCACCGGTACCAGGAAAGACGAAAGCAGTTGAGAGAGTAGTTGAAGCAAGCGAGGACAAGTTTACCGGATTTGTCTTCAAGATCCACGCTAATATGGATCCCAACCACCGTGACAGGCTGGCATTTGTCAAGATCTGCTCGGGTGTATTTGAACGCAATAAACCTTATCTGCTTACCCGGACGGCGAAGAAATTAAAATTCAGCAGCCCGACTGCCTTTATGGCTGAACGTAAATCGGTGGTTGACAAGGCATACCCAGGCGATATTGTCGGACTTCATGATACGGGTAACTTCAGGATCGGTGATACACTTACCGAGGGAGAAGAGATCAGTTTCAAGGGTATTCCCAGCTTTTCACCCGAGTTTTTCAGGTATGTCGAAAATGGCGACCCGCTGAAGTTCAAGCAGCTTGCCAGGGGGCTGGATCATCTTATGGATGAAGGGGTGGCGCAGCTGTTTGTTAACCAGGCTACCGGCAGGAAGATCGTAGGAACAGTCGGGCCTCTGCAGTTTGATGTCATCGAGTTCAGGCTCAGGCATGAGTATGGAGCCACCTGCCGTTATGAGCCGCTCCAGCTATACAAGGCATGCTGGATTGAGAGCAGCAGTCGCGAACAACTTGAAGATTTCAAAATGCGCAAGCAGCAGAATATGGCAACAGACAAGCAGGGCAGGGATGTATTCCTTGCAGATTCGGCCTACATACTACAGATGGCTGAAGAGAGATATGACAAGATCAGTTTTCATACCATATCGGAATTTTAGGATATGTTTATTGATGACCGTGGGGGGGTGCCGGGTTATCCGTTAAGTAATGACAGTGGGGGGTACCGGGTTATTTGTTAAGAAAATTTAAAATGACTGATTATAGCCCGGCGGTATTAATAAGGACGATCTAAATGACGATTGTCATGATTTTTAAAGGCATGCTTGATTATTTTCGACGGCGGCGTTTCCGGCCTTCATTAGGAATTGTTCCGGATGGATAAATGCCAGGACACC
>SLRB01000272.1 GCA_007131165.1 Bacteroidales bacterium
ACCACCTGTCGCTTTTATTGCTTTTGTAGAAAACTATATCGCTCCCTGCACCGGAAAGGTTAACGATGAATTTTGTACATTCTGCCGAAGGGGTGAACGGGTATTCGCCATCACGCTTGCCGAAGCCTTCCATGAAATACCAGGCTATCTGGGCTGCCTGGCGGGCTGTGTGGTCTCTTATATCGTGTTTGCCCGACCAGTTGGTTATCGCAATGGCGCCCAGCCTCTCGCTTTTCCCGGCGTACCATGCCATCTGGCACATCTCTTCGCCGTAGAATCCGTTTGGCGAAGGGAAAAGGGCAGCGGGAGCATCGGCCTGCCTTACGGCCGACATGCTTATGGTAAGCAGGTCGGTATCCCGCATAACCGGTTCGGTCTCCCTCAGATCATCCCTTACCAGTCCCAGCCTTATACTGTCAAACATCAGGTCTTCCAGGAGTCTTGTTTCGGCGGGTACGGTGAAATAGGACTGGTAACCGATATTGGTGTAATTGAAAAGGTACTTCGATTTTGAGGCGATTATGGTATTGAGCCAGGATTGTACCGGCGGGGCATCCGGAAAATGGTCGCCGGCCATGCCCGGCCTGCTGTCGACAGAGGTGAGGTTTATCACCCTTTTGTTTCTCTCGAAGGCTTTGAACAGAGCCAACGTTATGTCTGACGATCCGCCCAGCAGCAAAGGGACGGTTCTTTTGGCCGTAAGTGCTGCTGCTATGTCGATAATTGCTGTGATGCTGTCGTTTAATGTTCTGCCCGGCCTGAGGTTGCCCAGGTCGGTTACCCTGAGCTTGTCAGAGGGCCTTGACAGGTTGCCGAGACACTCCCTGGCCCGGTCGGCTGCTTCGCTGCAGTTGTTTATGTGACTGCCGCGGTATTCTGAAACACCAATTATGGCAATATCCGAGCTTTCCCAGTCGGGGAATTTGCCTTCGGGCCTGTAGCTGTTTATGGATGTACCGAAGGTATTGTTAACACCCAGCCGGTAATTTTCCGGTTCGGCTACTGCCTCAAAATAGTCGGCCAGTTCCATTGTGTATTATTTTTTTTTCTTTTTTGTTGCTGTGGCGCCTTTCTTCCCTGCCGGTTTTTCTTCCTGGTTTTTTATAATCTCCATGCATGCGTCACTGTCGAGGGTTTCGGGGTCAATATCCTTCGGGATGCGGTAATTCTTTTTACCGTAGGAGACATAGGGGCCCCAGCGGCCCTTCAGGATTGACAGGCCCTCCGGCTTGTCAAATTGTTTGATTATCTTCTCCCTGTCAGCTTTCCGTTTTTCTTCTATCAGCTCAACAGCCCTTTCCAGTTCAACCGTCCAGGGGCTGTCGACATCTTTTTTGAGCGACACGAACTTGTTGTCATGCCTGATATAGGGGCCAAAGCGGCCTATGCCGGCAACAACCTCGCTGCCTTCGTACTGTCCAAGCTTTCGCGGAAGTGCAAACAGCTCCAGCGCCTCCTCAAGTGTGATTGTTTCAAGGCGCTGTTCCTTACGCAGTGAGGCGAACCTGGGCTTTTCATCATCGCCGGTATCTCCAATCTGGGCCATGGGGCCAAAACGCCCTATTTTTACGTATACATTTTTGCCGCTTTCCGGGTCAGCTCCCAGGAAACGCTGCCCCTGGCTTCTTTCGGAAGTTTCAAGGGTGTGTTCGACCTTTTTGTGGAAGGGGTCGTAAAACTTTTCTATCATATCGGGCCAGGACAGCTTCCCTTCGGCGATATGGTCAAACTCTTCCTCGACTGTCGCGGTAAAGTTGTAGTCAAGAATATCCTTAAAGTTTTCAACCAGGAAATCATTGACAACCATCCCAATATCATTGGGGAACAGTTTTGACTTCTCTCTCCCTGCCATCTCGGTACGAATATGCTTATTGACTCTTCCTGTTCCGTCAAGTTCAATAACATTGTATTTGCGCTCCATCCCGGGCCTGTCTTCCTTTACAACGTATCCCCTGTTCTGGATGGTTGAAATTGTGGGGGCATATGTGGAGGGGCGCCCTATACCAAGCTCCTCCAGCTTTCTTACGAGACTTGCCTCGGTATAACGCGGGGGATGCTGCGCGAACCTCTCGGTTGCCGTTATTTTTACTGCTGAAGGGTTGTCGCCCTCTTTCAGGGGTGGCAGCATTGCTGATCCGTTTTCTTCGGGCTCCTCGTCGGCCGATTCAACATACAATCTGAGAAATCCGTCAAATTTCAGCACTTCGCCGTTTGCTGTAAAATTTTCACTTGCAGTCGATATACCTATTGTGGCAGTGGTTTTTTCAAGGAGTGCGTCACTCATCTGCGAAGCAACGGTCCTTTTCCATATCAGCTCGTAGAGCTTCTGCTCTGCATTGTTGCTGCCCTCGTTCCTGTTTTCTATATAGGTGGGCCTTATTGCTTCGTGAGCTTCCTGTGCCCCGCGGGTTTTGGTCTTGTACCTGCGGGTATTAAGGTATTTTTCGCCAAATTCCTTTCCTATGATGCCGGCAGCCGATTTGAGTGCCGAATCTGACAGGCTGAGGGAGTCTGTCCTCATATATGTTATCTTTCCTGCCTCATAAAGTCTCTGGGCCAGCGCCATGGTTTGCGATACCGAGAAGCCCAGCTTTCTCCCTGCCTCCTGCTGAAGGGTTGAGGTGGTAAAGGGAGGTGATGGCGATCTTTTCGAGGGTTTGGTGTTTACACCGGTAATAGTATATACTGCTCCCCGGCACTTCTCAAGAAACTGCTCTGCGCTTTTTCTTTCAGGGAACCTTTTGGGAAGCTCTGCCCTGAACTCGCTCTTTTTATTTCCCTTGCCCGTTACTTCAAAAAGAGCTGTTACCCTGTATGAGGATGTTGTTTTGAATGAGAGGATCTCCCGCTCGCGTTCTACGAGGAGACGGACAGCAACCGACTGGACCCGGCCTGCCGAAAGGGCGGGCCTGACTTTTTTCCACAAAACGGGTGAAAGTTCGAAACCCACCAGGCGGTCAAGTACTCTTCGTGCCTGCTGGGCATTGACTAGTTCCATCTTTACCGGCCTTGGATTTTCAATTGCTTTGAGTATTGCCTCTTTTGTGATCTCATGGAACACTATCCTTTTTACCTTCCCGGGTTTAAGGCCAAGCACTTCCATTAGGTGCCAGGCTATTGCCTCTCCTTCGCGGTCCTCATCCGATGCCAGCCAGACCGTATCGGCCTTCGCTGCACTTTTGCGAAGTTCGGCCACAACCTTCTTTTTTTCGTCAGGTATAATGTATTGCGGTTCGAAACCGTTGTCAATATCTATGCCGAAGTTTTTCTTGGAAAGGTCTCTTATGTGTCCGAAACTGGATTTCACTGTGAAATCTTTTCCCAGAAACTTCTCTATGGTTTTCGCCTTTGCGGGAGATTCAACTATTACCAGATTGGCTGCCATCTTGTTACATTTTGAAGAACTGAATAAAAATGCACAAAGTAAAGCATTTGGCTTTGTAACGTCAAAATTTTAGTGAATATTATTTACTATTTTTGCGCCGGACTGGAACGGATATTGATAATAATATTATATAAAACAATGTTTATACTGGCATAATAACTGCCTTTTAAAGCATCATGAAAAATACAGATAAGGACAATAATAACAAAAATTGGTACAGGAAATACCTGTATGTGCTATGGGGACTTTTCCTGGTGCCTTTGCTGGCGCTGGTAATCATTTTCACACTGATATCGACGGGCAGGATGGGGTTTATGCCTACTTTCGAAGATCTTGAAAATCCGCAGAACAACCTCTCCTCCCAGGTATTTTCGGCCGACGGCGAGCTGCTTGGCAACTATTTCCTGCAGAACCGCATTTATGTCGATTTTGACGAATTGTCGGAAAATGTTGTAAACGCCCTGCTGGCTACTGAAGATATCAGGTTCCGCCGGCACTCGGGTATTGATGCCAGGGGACTGGCACGGGTAGGGATAAAATCGGTCCTCCTGCAGCAGGATGCCGGCGGCGGCAGCACAATTACCCAGCAGCTTGCAAAGAACCTGTTCCCCAGGGATACTACTTCATACCGTTTTGGGATAAGCCGCAAGGTCAACCTGGGCCTGACAAAGTTCAAGGAGTGGGTGACGGCGGTGAAGCTGGAGAGAAACTATACCAAGGATGAGATCATCGTGATGTACCTCAACACGGTTGATTTCGGGAGCCACTCTTTCGGGATCAAGACCGCGGCACGCACCTTTTTCAATACAACCCCCGATTCACTCAAGGTAGAGGAGGCCGCCCTGCTGATAGGAGTCCTCAAGGCACCTACATGGTTCAGTCCCGTCCGCAACCCCGAGCGCGCGCATGCAAGGAGGAATGTTGTGCTGGGGCAGATGGAAAAATATGATTTTATATCCCGCAGCGAGCTTGATTCCATTGCGGCGCTCCCCATTGAACTCGATTACCTTGTCCAGGATCATACAGTGGGACTGGCACGGCATTTCAGGGAGAGGCTGCGCACAATAATAAGGGCAAACGAGCCGCGGCGGGAAAACTACCTGTTTTACGAGCGTTTCAGGCAGGATTCCATCGAGTGGGTCAATAATCCCCTTTATGGCTGGGTGAACAAGAACTTCAAGCCTGACGGGTCAAACTATAACCTGTACCGCGACGGACTGCGGATACATACCACCATTGATTCGCGGATGCAGCTCTATGCAGAGGAGGCTCTTGATGAGCACCTCGGGGAGGACCTGCAGAAGGATTTTGACAGGATACGCCGGACATATGTTCGCGACCCATTCTCTGACGATCTTACCCCCGAGCAGGTAGAAATGAACATGGAGCGTACGATGCGGCGCACTGAACGGTACCAGCGTCTCAGCTGGGCAGGGGTTTCGCACGATTCTATCCTGAAGGTGTTCAATTCGCCGGTTGAGATGTCGGTCTTTTCATGGGAGGGTGACATCGACACGGTAATGACACCCATCGATTCCATCAGGTATTATAAAAGTTTCCTCAGGTCGGGCTTCATGGCCATGGACCCGCACAGCGGACATGTCAGGGCCTATGTCGGCGGGCCCGATTACAACCATTTCAAGTTTGATCATGTAAGTCTCGGGCGCAACCAGGTAGGGTCAATATTCAAACCATTCCTTTACACTCTTGCCATGCAGGAGGGACATGAGCCGTGTGAGATGGTGCCGAACATACCCCAGTCCTTCGTGGTGAACGACTCGATATGGACACCCCGCAATTCAGGCCCTACCGATTATGATGGCGAGATGGTGACGCTGAAATGGGGACTGGCAAACTCCGTCAACCAGATATCTGCCTGGCTGATGCAGCGGTTCAACCCGCCGGCAGTAATAGAGGTGGCCAGGAAGATGGGGGTTCATAGCCCGATTGAACCGGTGCAGTCGGTTTTCATGGGAACTTCAGACATTACCCTTTATGAGATGGTTTCGGCATTTTCTACCTATGCCAACCAGGGGGTATACAATTTCCCGATGATGGTGACACGGATAGAGGACCGGCACGGCAACGTGCTTGCCGAGTTCCAGCCGCGGGTAGAAGAGGCCATATCCGAACAGGCATCCTATCTTATGATCAACCTGCTTCAGTCGGTAGTCGATGAAGGCACAGGCCGCAGGCTCAGGTTCAGGTACGGGTTCAGCGGCGACATGGCGGGCAAGACCGGTACAACCCAGCGGTTCTCAGACGGCTGGTTCATCGGGATCGTGCCGCAGCTCGTGGCGGGGGCGTGGACAGGAGGCGAGGACCGTGGTATAAGGTTCAACAATATTTCGATGGGGCAGGGCGCCAACATGGCATTGCCGGTATTCGCCCTGTTCATGGAGAAGGTATATGCCGATGAGTCCCTCGGCATTACCGAAGAGGATGAATTCGAGATCCCGCCGGGTTTCAGTATCGACCTCGACTGCGACAGGGTCTTCAGGTCGCAACCGGTGCGCCGGTACGATGAATCTGATTACCGGTTCTGAAAATAACGGGATGCTTAATGCCCCCCTGTTTATTATCTGAAACCGGTGCAGCCAACCCCGGTGTAAGGGGGACCATGGTGCAAGGGGGATCCCGGTTCCTGGTTTAACTGCTATTTAGGGCTGAAAAGATTACGGAACACCTGTTCAACCTTGCCTGCCCGCAGAATTTCTATGCCATGGCCCTTCTTGCCTGCCGTCCTTCCTGAAGAGGAGATTATGATCTTTTTGAAGCCCATTTTGGCAGCTTCGGCAATTCTCTGGTCAAGCCGGCTTACAGGGCGGATCTCGCCCGAAAGGCCTACTTCACCGGCAAGGCAGATATCCTGCCTTACGGGGATATCTGTATCCGACGAGAGTATTGCCCCTATTACGGCAAGATCGGCTGCAGGGTCGGTCACCTTTAGTCCCCCGGCCACATTCAGAAAAACATCCTTTGCCGACAGCCTGAAACCGGCTCTCTTTTCCAGTACGGCAAGGAGCATGCTCAGCCTGCGCAGGTCAAAACCGGTTGATGAGCGTTGCGGGGTACCGTATGCTGCGGTGCTGACAAGCGCCTGTATCTCTATCAGGAAGGGGCGGGCGCCGTCTACCATTGCCGAAATTGCTATACCGCTCATTTCCTCTTCGTGACGTGTGATAAGTATCTCCGAGGGGTTTGAGACCTCGGCAAGACCGTTATCACGCATTTCATAAAGACCAAGGTCGGATGTCGAACCGAAACGGTTTTTAGAGGCGCGCAGCACCCGGTACATATGGTTGTGGTCACCCTCGAACTGGAGCACCACGTCGACTATGTGCTCAAGCACTTTCGGGCCGGCAAGCCCCCCTTCCTTCGTGATGTGACCTATCATCGCGACGGGGGTACCCGACTCTTTAGCAAACCTGAGCAGGCCCGCTGCACACTCCTTTATCTGGGGTACACTGCCTGCCGGAGAATCGAGCAGGTCGGACTGCATGGTCTGTATGGAATCGATAATAGCAAGGCCCGGTTTAAGCTGATCAAGCTGATTGAACACCGATTCGAGATTGGTTTCGCACAGGATATAACATTTGCCTTTTCCATGGCCGAGCCGGTCTGCCCTGAGCTTTATCTGCCGGCTGCTCTCCTCGCCCGAGATATAAAGGCTGCTGGTGTGTGGCATCTGCATGGCTATCTGCAGGGCCAGGGTCGATTTGCCAATGCCCGGTTCACCTCCTATGAGAATTACTGAGCCGGGTACAATACCTCCTCCCAGAACCCGGTTCAGCTCAGTGCTGTGTGTATTTATCCTGGGTTGTTCTTCAGCTGTTATCTCGGCCACCAGCACCGGTGGCGAACCTTTTTTGCCGGTTTTTGCCGGCTTCCCGGTTTTACCGGATATTACCTCTTCTGTGTAGGTGTTCCACTCTCCGCAGGAGGGGCAGCGGCCGACCCATTTCGATGATTCGATGCCGCAGTTGCGGCAGAAATATGCTGTTTTTGTTTTTGCCATACCGGTAATTGTTTGCCTGTAAGATAAAACTTTTCAGTCAGGTCGTAAACTGCCGTTTTTGCCTGAAGACCTGTAAATTTTCCCGATAATTGATGATGATGAATACCCTTCGACCAGATCGATGATCTCAACCCTTCCTCCCCATTCAGCCACGATATCGTGACCAACGATCTCTTCAAGACGGTAGTCGTTGCCTTTTACAAGGATATGGGGCTTAATACGTTTTATGAGTTCCAGGGGGGTCTCTTCTTCAAACAATACTACTGCCGATACAACAGAAAAGGATGCCAGCAGGAAAGCACGGCTCTTTTCATCCTGCAGCGGGCGGAGGCTCCCTTTGATGGCTCTGACGGAGCTGTCGGTGTTGACGCCTGCCACCAGCACATCTCCCAGCCCGGAGGCCTTTGCCAGGTATTCTGCATGGCCGAGGTGGAGTATGTCAAAGCAACCGTTGGTAAATACTATTTTGCTGCCCCTGAACCTCCAGTATGCAAGTGCGCGGTCAAGCATACTGCCTGACAGGATCTTTGCCCGTATTATTTTGGTTTTATCATTCATTCGTATAAAGCATGGTTATCAATTTATCTAACAACATGTTACTAGTTCATGGTTAGGATATTTAGCTTTTCAATCCATGGAACCCGCATGGTTTGTTCATGTTATTTTGTCTGCCGAAGGCTGATGCGGGTTTCATCTGATTTTTCTCCTGGTGATGCGCCGGCCGTTGCCTGCGCCCCGGTATGCCTGGCTGCAGGAGCTGATGCCGCGCTTTTTTTCCTGGATTCTAAAAACACCATCAACAGTGAGAATGCGCCGAGCACGATCATCAGCAGCGACTGTGATTCATGCGACAGGGTCGCAAAGACCAGTCCCGCCTCCCTTGATATGCCATAAATACCCAGTCCGACGCTGACTATCCAGTGATATGCACCGATGCCTGCCTGTACAGGGGCTGCCATGCCAAATCCTCCTATCACAAGGACAAAAAGCACAGCCGTGCCATCGAGCCGCGAAGTTGCAGGCAGGGCCATGAACAGAGCCCAGGTCATCAGATAGTACATCAGCCAGATAAAAACCGTGTGCAGCAGGAATGCCCGGGTTCTTCTCATGTGTACAACCGACTTCATACCTTCTCCCACCTGGCGGATTATCTTTTTGATTTTTGATACCAGCCTGAAACGCCCGGGCAGCCGTGATGCCGGGATAAAGTATATTGCAAGCATCACCAGTATCAGCCCTGCGGCGATAATATATGCCGGCCAGTAGGCTGAAAGGAGCAGGGATATCCTTATGTAGATGGGTATTATGATGTAGTTGTAAAAGAATGTGCCGAAAAACCCTATCCTGATAAGCATTACCATAACTGTAAGTACAAGCAGTGCAATTATGTCGGTTATCCTTTCGGTAATTACTGTGCCGAAAAGCGCATCGGCCGGTATCCTGTCGGTCCTGTTAAGAGAGCCGCAACGTGTTATTTCGCCTATGCGCGGAAGGAGGAAGTTTGCCAGGTATCCTGTCATCAGGGCATAAAAGGTGTTTTTTGCAGAGGGCTTGTACCCTAATGGTTCGATGAGCAGTATCCATCTGTAAGCCCTGCTGAGAAAGGCAACAAAGGCAAAGAGCAGCGAAAGAAGCACCCACAGGTAATTGGCTGACCTGAGGCCGGCAACAAGGTCCTGAAGGCTGATATCCCTGAAGGCGACCACCAGCAAAAAGATCCCGGCAGACAGGAAAAGGAGGATCCTGGCAGTTTTGATAAGCGTATTCCTCACCGGTCAGGTGATAAGTTTATTTGTCAGGGTATCGGGAAATACCAGCCTGGGTTTGAATGTGCCGGCTTCGGCCGCATCTATCATGGCATATGATATTATGATAATGATGTCGCCTATTGCCACTTTCCTTGCGGCGGGACCGTTCATCCCGATCTGGCCGGTGCCCCTTTCTCCTTTTATAACGTAGGTTTCAAGGCGCTCTCCGTTGTTGATGTTTACCACCTGCACTTTTTCATTTTCCACCAGACCCGCTGCTTCCATCAGATCTTCATCAATGGTGATGCTGCCCACGTAGTTAAGGTCGGCTTCAGTAACGCTTACCCTGTGAATTTTGGATTTTAGGATCTCTATCATCATAGCGGGTCAAAATTAGGAAAAAAAACATTATCGATCAAACGTACCGATCCGGCGCGGACAGCTATGCAGGCTACCAGGCCCTCTTCGATCCCGCTTCTTTTTTCAACCGGACTGAGGTCGCTGCTGCGCACGATCTCAAAGTATTCGACCTCCAGATAGGGATTGCTGTTTATTTTACCGGTTACCCATTTTTTAAGTTCACCGACCTCCATATCGGTTTTATCTGCGGCCTGGCACAGGGTTTCATAAATCACTCCCGCGTTCTGACGTTCTGCAGGAGTCAGCAACTCATTCCGGGAGCTCATAGCCAGTCCGTTACCTTCCCTCAAAGTATTGCACGCTTTGATCTCTACAGGTAGTTCCAGCATAGAGGTCATCTTTTTCACAATAGCCAGCTGCTGGATATCCTTCATCCCGAAATAGGCCCTGTGAGGTTTTATTATCGAAAAAAGGCGGCTCACCACCTGGGCTACACCATTAAAATGACCGGGGCGGAAGCGGCCTTCCATTATCCTGCCGAGCCCGCCGAAGTCAAATGTCCGGTCGTCGGGCCGGGGGTAAATAGTTTTTACATCCGGCATGAACACCATGTCGCAGCCTTCAGCCGTCAGCAGTTCAATATCCCTGTCAGGGTTGCGGGGATATTTCTTAAGGTCGGCCGGGTCATTGAACTGTGTGGGATTTACAAAAACCGAAACTACGGTAACGTCATTTTCGGTGTTGCAGCAGCTGACCAGGGAAAGGTGACCTCTGTGCAATGCCCCCATGGTGGGAACAAGACCTGTCTCCTTCCTTTCCTTCCGTGCAGCAGATAGAAACCTGTCGGCTTCTTCGAGCGTTTTTGCAATATACATTTCCCTCTCAGTGTTTGTATAACGCGAAGGTAGTCAATATTCCTGTTCCCCGAAAATTTGCGGGGCCGGCCGCGTGCCCTGGTTTAACTTTTGTTCTTGTGCCGGCATCTATTAACCACTTGAGTTGTCGAATATTTTTATTATCTTTGCACATCGAAACAAACCCGGAACACGCCGCGCATCCTGTTACCCTTTTTACTGCCCGGGATATGCGTATGTGCTGTCCGTTATAATACACAGGTGGCCCCATGGAAAAGACCAAGGTTCTTTACATTTCGCAGGAAATAAGCCCTTATCTTCCTGACACGGAGATGTCTGTTGTTGGAAGGAATCTGCCGCAGGGTGTTCAGGAGAGGGGACGTGAGATCAGGACATTTATGCCGAGATTCGGTTGTGTTAATGAAAGGCGGAACCAGTTGCACGAGGTTATCCGGCTTTCAGGCATGAACCTGATAATAGACGATACCGATCATCCCCTGATCATCAAGGTAGCCTCTATCCAATGTGCGCGGATGCAGGTTTACTTCATTGATAATGAAGATTATTTTCAGAGAAAAAGCACGCTGGCCGACGATAAGGGCATCTATTTTGAAGACAATGATGAAAGACTGATATTTTTTGCCCGCGGAGTACTGGAAACTGTAAAAAAGCTACGGTGGCCCCCGGATATTGTTCACTGTCATGGCTGGTTCTCTGCACTGGCACCGTTATACCTGAAAAAAGCATACAGCGAGGAACCCCTTTTCAGGAATTCGAGGATCATTTATTCTTTATATAACGACAGGTTCCCCGGGTCGCTTGACAAAAACTTCAAAAAGAAGGCTCTTATTGAGGGGGTGACCGATAAGGATGTAAGTTTGTTAAAAAATCCCGACTACATCAACCTCTCAAAGCTGGCTATCAATAATTCCGATGCTGTAATTTTCGGATCCGCAGATATAGAACCGGAACTTAAAGATCATGTTGTAAAGGAAAATAAACCGGTTCTTGAATACCAACCGGTCGAAGATTACGTTGATCTTTACTCAGACTTTTATGATAATTTACTAAACGGATCCTTCAATGTTTCTAAATGACTATACTGCCGGGAAGGCCGGCAAAAATACCGGAATATATACGAATATACCTGTCCTGCTGTTGTTAGCGGTGCTTTTGGCTTTTACCTCCTGCGAGGAATCAAGCTTTGTGGGACTGGAAGTACAGCCGCCATCGGACAGGTTCAATGTGGAGACGACAGTGGATACTGAAATCTACACATCTATATGGGAGCGTGACTCGATCCTTGCCATTGACCATCCGCGTTCACTCCTTGGTGTGCTTAATGACCCGCTTTTTGGCCGGATGAACACATCATTCATGACCCAGGTCGGCGTGTGGGATGCGGTTGATTTTGGCGATGAACCGGTGTTTGATTCCCTTGTCCTGTACCTGGTGGTTACCGGTTCATACGGCAGTGGGACAGAACCGCAGGAGATCACCGTGTGGGAGCTTAAAGAAGATATAGACTATACCCAGGCCTACCACTCCAACCTTGACCCGTACCCGATGCTATATGACCAGGAGCCACTGGCAAGGCAAATGGCAGGGCCGCCTGCAGGCGACACCCTGATATCGCTGCATCTGACAAACCCGTATATACATGACAAGCTGTTGTTTGCCCCCGATACGGCAATACAGTCACTCAGCGCCTTTATCGGATACTTCAAGGGTATTTATGTTGAAACAGGGCTTGATGATGATGCCAGCGGGAGTGTCTATACGGTTAATCTGAATCATGAACGTTCAAAGCTTTCGCTCTTTTACAAAAATGAGCACACTCCGGATACGGTAGATACCAGCTTCAGGTACGACTTTATAATTAACGACGGGGCCAGCAGGATAAATATCATCAGCCAGGATTATGAGGAAGCGGTTTTTTATGACAGGATGGGGCTTACTGGTACTGATGATTCACTTTATTACGTGCAGGGTGGCGGTGGCCTTATGACAAGGCTTGATTTTGAAGATCTCGGGAACTGGCGTGATTCCATGCCGGTAAGCATCAATTCGGCCAGGCTCTACCTGCCGGTCAAAGAAGGCATCTATGACGATGACTTTCCTCTGCCTCCACGGCTTGCACTTTTTGAGCGCGATGATGACGGCCTTCTCAGGGGAATTCCTGATTTTGCCCTCGGTGACCCATATTTCAGGGGTGTCTTTGATGAAGAGGAAGGAGCCTATGTGATGAATATCACCAGCTGGGTTCAGAATTATGTCAAGGGTGCCAGGACAAACAATTACCTTTACCTGACCGTCAGGGAGGGAGGTACGAACCCCCAGAGAGCGGTGTTTACCAACAGGCTGCATTCTGAAGGCGGTCCCCGCCTTGAGATCAGATACAACAGGCACTGATAGATTTACTGAAACCGGGCATATTATTCCCGGTGCAAATCAAAAACCGGCAACTCAGCGCTCCAGGTACTGTTTGCTGTAGTATGATTTATAGTCGCCGCTCAATACTCCCCCGAGCCACCGTTCATTCTCAAGGTACCAGCTGACCGTGCGGTCAAGCCCCTCTTCGAACGAGACCGAAGGGTTCCATCCCAGTTCGCCGCTGATCTTCGAGTTGTCGATGGCATAGCGCATGTCATGGCCGGCCCTGTCCTTTACGAAAGTAATCAGCTTTGCCGATGTGCCGGGCTCACGGTCAAGTTTTCTGTCCATTATCCTGCAGAGCAGCTTTATAAGGTCTATATTGCGCCACTCATTATTGCCGCCAACATTGTAGGTTTCACCTACGGCACCATTGTGAAAGATAAGGTCGATGGCCGCGGCATGGTCTTCAACATAGAGCCAGTCCCTTACATTTTCACCCTTTCCGTAGACAGGCACCGGCTTATTTGTCCTTATATTGTTTATTGCAAGTGGTATCAGTTTTTCCGGGAACTGGTTGGGACCATAATTGTTTGAGCAGTTTGAGATGACCACCGGGATGCCGTAGGTGTGGTACCACGCCCGCACCATGTGGTCGGCAGATGCCTTTGAGGCTGAATAGGGGCTGCGCGGATCGTATGCTGTCTCTTCGGTAAAAAGGCCTTCGTTGCCCAGCGATCCATACACCTCGTCGGTTGAAATGTGGTAGAACAGCTTGCCGTCGCACCTCCCTTCTGAATGTTTTCTGAAGGCGTTCAGGAGGTTGACGGTTCCTGTTATATTTGCCTTTATGAATTCCATGGGGCCGCTGATTGACCTGTCAACATGCGATTCGGCAGCCAGGTGTATCACCCCGTCGTAACTTTGCCTTGAGAACAGCTCTTCAATGAATGCCTGATCGGCAATGTCGCCTTTTATAAAACTGTAGTTCGGCTCATTTTCTATATCTGAAAGGTTCTCCAGGTTACCCGCGTAAGTCAGCTTGTCCAGGTTCACAATATGGTATTGCGGGTAATTCCTTACAAATCGTCTTGCCACGTGAGAGCCTATGAATCCGGCTCCACCTGTTATCAGTATCGTTTTTTGCATTATTTTATTTTTGTATGGCTGTTGTTACAACTTATTTGCCGGTTATGCCAGCGCGGCGCCTGCCCTGAATCTGACAGCGATCTATTTATTTTTCTTCAGTTGCCTGTAGTTTTTTTCCCACTTCCATGCAGAGGCAAGCGCATCTTCAAGGCTGTGCCCCGCCTTCCATCCCAGCTCGCTGTTGGCAAGTGTTGTGTCGGCCCACACCTGTTCGATATCGCCCGGCCGCCTGTCTGTCACCCTGTACCTGAGCTTCATTGATGCGACCTTTTCGAAGGTCCTGATCATCTCCAGCACCGAAACACCCGTGCCGGTCCCTAGGTTGAAAACCTCATAATCCTTACTGTTTTTGTCGTGCAGGAGCCGTTTTATTGCTGTAACGTGTGCCCTGGCAAGGTCGGTAACGTGCAGGTAGTCTCTTATGCAGGATCCGTCGGGCGTGTTGTAGTCATCTCCGAAGACCTTCAGTTCGTCCCTTATTCCTATGGCCGTTTGCGTGATAAAAGGGACAAGATTGTCGGGCACTCCCCTGGGCAGTTCTCCTATCAGTGCCGTGTGGTGCGCCCCGATGGGATTGAAGTAGCGGAGCGATATTGCCCTGAGGTGCCCTGCGGCCTTTACGGTATCGGCAATTATGTCTTCGGATATCTTCTTGGTATTGCCGTAGGGTGATTCGGCCTTTTTTACCGGTGCTTCCTCCGTAACCGGAAGTTTGCCGGGCTGTCCGTAAACAGTGCAGGAAGAGGAAAAGACAAGGCTGCCGGAACTGCGCAATTCCATCTCCTCAAGAAGGTTTATGAGCGATACAAGGTTGTTCCGGTAATACATCAGGGGATTTTCGACCGATTCGCCCACCGCTTTGGCCGCAGCGAAATGGATTACGGCATCGATTCCCGGGTTCCTGTTGAAATACTCTTTTAGCGATGACCTGTCGCAAAGGTCGGTCTTTTCGAAAAGCGGCCTGACACCGGTTATCTCTTCTATGCCGTCAAGCACGGTGATATCGGAGTTTGAAAGGTTATCGGCTATTAATACGTTGAAGCCCTCCTCAATAAGTTCAACGGCGGTATGTGAACCAATATAGCCGGTGCCCCCGGTAACAAGTATGTTATGCATGGTTAATCCTCCCGTTTTGAAAAACTAAAGGCTCCAGTAGCGAAGTCCGTCCTGGCCGTTTACAAACAATTTCCTGTATATGCTCTTTACGTCAACAAGAAGCGCGTTGGTATTGGTAACCGACCTGAACCAGTCGGCCGACAGTCCCAGGTACTCCCTGTGGTTCACTGCCACGATCACCGCGTCATAGTCTTTACCGGGCTCTTTCGTGAGGGTGAAGCCGTACTCCTCTTCCACCTCCTCAGGCGAAGCGTAGGGGTCGACCACATCGATGGTCTTTATACCGTAAGATCTTAACTCGTTGTATACGTCGGCCACCTTGGAGTTCCTTATGTCGCTCACGTTCTCCTTGAAGGTGATCCCCATGATCAGTATGCGGGCATCCCTTATGTTTTTGTCGAGCGATATGATCCGCTTGACCGTCTGTTTGGCCGTGTATGCTCCCATGGAGTCGTTGATGAAGCGGCCGGCGTTGATAATCTGGGCATGGTAACCGTACTCCTTTGCCTTGTAGGAGAGATAGTAAGGGTCGACCCCGATGCAGTGCCCTCCCACCAGTCCGGGATAGAACCCCAGGAAGTTCCACTTCGTGCCGGCTGCCTCGAGCACCTCGTGGGTGTTTATGTCCATCTTGTTGAATATGATGGAGAGCTCGTTCATGAAAGCGATGTTTATGTCGCGCTGGGTGTTTTCTATTATTTTTGCCGCCTCGGCAACCTTGATGGAGCTGGCGCGGTGCACTCCCGCCTCAATTATCAGTTCATAGGTTTTTGCTATGTTCTCCAGGGCCTCTTCATCATTTCCTGATACCACCTTGACGATCTTTGTAAGGGTATGTTCCCTGTCGCCCGGGTTGATCCTTTCGGGCGAGAAGCCCACCTTGAAGTCTGCCCCGCACTTCAGTCCGCTTTCCTTCTCAAGTACAGGGATGCAGTCCTCTTCGGTACAGCCGGGATATACGGTTGATTCGTACACCACGTAATCGCCCTTCTTGAGTATCTTACCCACGGTTTCAGATGCCTTTATAACAGGTGTGAGGTCGGGCAGCTTATGTTCGTCGATAGGCGTCGGCACTGCAACAATATGGAAATCGGCCTCCCGCAGATCACCGGGACTGGCGGTAAAGGCAATGTCGCACCCTTCGAATGCCGAAGAATCCAGCTCACGGCTCGGGTCAATTCCCTTTTTCATCATTTCTATACGGTCGGGTTTGATATCAAACCCTATTACCGGGACCTTCCGTGCAAATTCGAGTGCTATAGGCAGCCCTACATAGCCGAGTCCGATCAGTGATATCTTCTTCTCTTTTCTGATAAGTTGTTCGTACATTTTTGAAATATGTTAATTTTATAAAATTGTTTAAAAGTAGATGATTTTCTTTTTATTTAAAATCACACAGTACTCCTGTCTGCCGGTATATCAAACGGCAGCAGGGTAGCGGACTAGATTTTCCTGTTTGCTATTTTAAGCAGGTAAGGGTGATACTCTCCCTTTAACCCGGCCGGGGCCGAGTTCCTGATGGTATAGACCGTTTCTATCGAGCGCCGTGCCTCCTCGAGCCCGAATCCCCTGCCTGCCAGTATCTCACTGTATGTCTGCGTATGCAGGTCGGCAAACCCGTCGCTGAACTCAATCTCATTGCCGTCGATGGTAATACACCTGAAAGTGCGTTGCCCCCGTTTTTTCACGTCAGCGGGCAGGTCGTCATGGTCGATGCTGAGCAGCCACCTTACCCTTGCCCTGTCCAGTACCAGGTAGCCGGCTGCACGGCGGTTGTCGGACATGTGGACGATATTTTCGTGTACCGGCCCGAAAATCCACGTCAGCATGTCGAAAAAGTGAACCCCGATGTTGGTTGCCACACCTCCCGATTTGTGTATGTCGCCTTTCCAGGAAATATGGTACCAGTTGCCGCGGCTGGTAATATAGGAAAGGTCAATGTCATGTATCTTCGAGGGAGGCTCGCTCCTTACCCTCTCGCGAAGGGCCATGATGGCAGGGTGAAGCCTGAGCTGAAGTATGTTGTATATCTTTTTTCCCGTTTCTTTCTCTATCTCGCCAAGAGCATCCAGGTTCCAGGGGTTAAGTACTACCGGCTTCTCGCAAATTGCATCCGCACCCTGCCGCATGGCAAACCTGATATGTGAATCATGCAGGTAGTTGGGCGAGCATATGCTCACATAATCGACAAAAGTGCCTGTTCGTTTCAGCTTGTCAATATGCCTGTCGAACCGTTCGAACTCAACAAAGAAATCGGCTTCGGGAAAATAGCCGTCAATCCTCCCCACGCTGTCGAACGGGTCGAGTGTGGCAAGCAGCCTGTTGCCTGTCTCTTTTATTGCCTGCAGGTGGCGCACCGCTATGTAGCCGGCCACGCCTATCAATGCGAAATTTTTGGGTCTGTCTGACATGTTGCTGAATGGTTTTGCTTTTTATTTGCCTGTAATCTTATTCCCGGGTATATACCCTGCCATATTCTTTACTCTGAAGGTTAAGGTTCCGTGCCGTCCGTCCGTCCTGCCTGTTCATCCGTTTTAGTCACCAACCCCTTGTCGAGCCTGTATTTGTGGCCGCTTTCAGGGCACGTTGCGATACCGTTTTCATCGAATTCGAGCCTGTGGCCGTATTCACTCATCCACCCCTTATGCCTGGCGGGATTGCCTACGACAAGTGAATAGGGTCTGACCTCCCGGGTAATTACGGCCCCTGCACCTATAAAAGAGTAGCGGCCTATATTGTTCCCGCAGATAACGGTGGCATTGGCGCCGATGCTTGCCCCCCTGCCAACCAGCGTTTTGACATACTGGTCCTTCCTGACAACGGCGCTCCGGGGGTTTACTATGTTGGTAAACACCATCGAGGGGCCGAGGAAGACATCATCTTCGCAGATGACCCCCGTGTAGATGGATACATTGTTCTGGACCTTGACGTTGCGCCCCAGCACCACTCCCGGTGATACGACCACGTTCTGCCCAAGGTTGCAGTTTTCGCCTATAATGCAGCCGGGCATGATATGTGAGAAGTGCCAGATCCTGGTACCGGCCCCGATGGTGCAGCCTTCGTCAATAACCGCGGTTTCATGGGCCTGGTAGCTTTTTTTGCTGTCACTCATTTCGTGTTGTTTTTAAAAAAATCATGTACCGCCGTGCAGATATGACCCAGCTGGTCTTCCTTCAGTTCGGTATGCATCGGCAGCGACAGTACCGTCGAACAAAGCTCCTCGGCCACGGGGAAGTCACCTTCGCGGTAGCCGTACCCTGAATAGCCCTTCTGAAGGTGCATCGGCAGCGGATAGTATACCATCGTGGGAATACCGCGTTCGCTGAGGAAATTCCTGAGGCGGTCCCTGTACCCTGCCCTGGTCCTGACTGTATAGGCGTGGAAGATGTGGGTTGACCGGCTCATCCTTTCAGGCGTTATCAGTCCGTCAATACCGGCAAGAGCCTCGTCGTAAAAGCCGGCTGCACTGATCCTGGCCTGGTTGTACCGGTCAAGGTACTTCAGCTTGACATCAAGTATTGCTGCCTGCAGTGTATCGAGCCTTGAGTTGACACCCACCATGTCGTGGTAATATTTTACCCTGGAACCGTGGTGTGTTATTGCCTGCATTTTCGATGCCAGGTCGGGGTTGTTTGTCAGCATGGCTCCGCCGTCGCCAAAACAGCCCAGGTTCTTTGAGGGGAAAAAGCTGGTACAGCCGATGTGTCCTATTGTGCCTGACTTTTTCACCAGTCCGTTTTCAAAGGTATATTCACTCCCCAGTGATTGGGCTGCATCTTCTACTACATAAAGATGGTGCCTGTTGGCGATCTCCATGATGCCGTCCATGTTGGCGCACTGCCCGTAGAGGTGGACCGGCAGTATTACCCTCGTTTTCGGGGTAACGGCTTTTTCGACCGCCTTTGCATCAAGGTTGCAGCAGCGGGGGCAAACATCGGCAAATACAGGCCTGAGGCCCAGCAGTGCTATTGCCTCAACCGTTGCTATGAATGTGAACGGGGTTGTGATGATCTCGTCTCCCGGCTCCAGGTCCAGCGCCATCAGGGCTATCTGAAGGGCGTCGGTGCCGTTGCCGCATGTGACCGCATGGCCCGCGTTAAGGTAGGACTGAAGGTTTTCACGAAACGACCTGACCTGGGGACCGTTGATAAAAGCGCCCGATTCGATCACGCTGTTCATGGCCATGTCGATCTCATTTTTTATCTTCCGGTACTGGCCCGGAAGATCGACCATTACAATTTTTTCCATGCTTACCTCTTGTTAATTAGGGGATTTGTCAGGCAGATTGCAAAGTTAAAAAAATCAGAAGATGTTGGGACAGATTCCGGGAATAATTCTTTACTTTTGTGGTTAAGATTACTTGTAAAATAATATCTTGGTTTTGGAACTAGTAAAACATATCAGGGATCTTCTTTATCATCATGACTGCGTGGTTGTTCCGGGGTTTGGCGGATTTGTTACCAACGAACGGCCTGCACGCATTGACAGTGCTTCCGACAGTTTTTACCCCCCCGCCAGGGAGGTAGGCTTCAACGCACGTCTTGATCATAATGACGGGGTGCTGATCAGCTACCTGTCCGCCCGCCTTTCACTCAACTATGTTGATGCACGAAAACTGGTAAGCACCTTTGCAGAAGAGGTGAACCGGAAGATTAAAGAGGGCAGGGTTGTGCATTTTGACGGGATCGGGCAATTCTCAGCCGACAGGCAGGGCAGGCTCCAGTTCGACCCTGACCCCGCTGCCAATTTCCTTACAGATGCCTACGGCCTCTCCTTTTTCAGGTATCCTTCGCTCGAAGATGCCGGGAACGCCCGGAAAATGCGTGTCAGGAAGAGCGGGGCCGGTGAGCGCCGCATTCCGGCAGGTGCCCGCAGGCTGATGAAATATGCCGCGGTGGGGATCCCGCTTGTGGCCGCACTTACCTGGGGCGCGATGAACAGGGATGTGATCAGGGAGTTCAGTTTCAACCTCTCATCCATCAATCCCTTTTCGGCCGTTGTTGACACTAACATCAGGAGTGTTCCTGCTGATGAAGCTGATGCGGCTTACCCCGAAGACTATTATGACCTCCGGCCCGAAGATGTTGCCAGCCAGCGGAATGCGCTGCTGTATGAAGAACCTGAACCGGCGGCAGAAGATGCCGTTGCACAGGCAGCACCCGATATTGAAGAACCCGGCCGGGAAGTTTCCGAAGAGATTGTTGCCGATGCCGGCACCCCTGCTGTGAGCGCCGCCCCCGCTGTTGCGAGGACCCATTACCTGGTGGCAGGCAGTTTCAGGAGCAGGCAGAACGCACTTATGCTGAGTGAAAAGCTTTCACTTGAAGGATACGACGCCGAGGTTGTCGAGGGAGATAGCGGATTGCACCGTGTATCGCTATACTCATCACATGATTCCGGTGAGGCCCTCGCGATGCTGCGCCGCCTAAGGGGCAGGGAGGGCATGGAAGATTTGTGGATGCTCAGCAGGTAGGACTTTTCGCACAAAGCTTTTTGTAAGGCTGTCAGGTTGATGACAGCCTTTATTTCCTTTCTGTTTATTCCCACATCCGGGCTATATGCTTTTTTAGGTGAGGGAAACGGGTCCTC
Source organism: Bacteroidales bacterium (assembly GCA_007131165.1). Taxonomy (GTDB): domain Bacteria; phylum Bacteroidota; class Bacteroidia; order Bacteroidales; family PUMT01; genus PXAP01. The sequence continues at coordinate 20,593 of SLRB01000272.1, forward strand.
ATCCGAACCCTGCCAGATCACCAGCGTTGAACAGCTGCAGGAGATGAAGAATGACCTGCCGGCCCACTACATTCTTATGGGTGATATTGATGCAGTCGCCTCCTCCGAACAATCCCCCGTGGGGCAGCAGTGAGGTTTCAGGCAGCAACTGCGACCCTTTTAAAAGTGAAGAGAGCCTGAGATAAGGTATGGATTTATTTTAAAAAAAGGTTTATCTTCGCTATCATGGAAGACAAAATCGATAATATCGAAGAGCTTTTGCATTACTGGAAAGAATCCTCTGATCAGGATTACAAGACTATGCAAAATCTTTTAAAATCAGGGGACTATAACTGGGCTCTATTTCT
>SLRB01000145.1 GCA_007131165.1 Bacteroidales bacterium
AATCGGCGAAGTCAATTTTCCATCTTGAGAGTATTCAACAAAGTATCGGGTATAACATGGAAAATCGGCGAAGTCAATTTTCCATCTGGAGAGTATTCAACAAGGCATCGGGTATAACATGGAAAATTGGCGAAGTCAAATTACACACAGAAGCACGAAAAAACCATCGTGAAAGTTAAGCGCCAATTGTAGTTACTAAAAAATGCCCGATGATAAAACCAAATTCTTCCTGTTTTTCACCAAAGAATTAAAACCTTGTTATACACTATCAGGCGTCGATGGTTATAATTCAACCATTATATACATTGAAAACCAAAAATACCGGGTGTGACTACTCGTAAGAAATTATAATTAAAGTATAAGAGGACTTGTTTGCGTTATTGCCTGCTTAACCATAACATAGGGTCAAGTTTTTTGTTTTCCTCCCAGATCCCAAGGTGCAGCACACTTTTATTTCCTTCATCAGCATCTGTAAATACACGTCCAATCAGTTGGCCTGTTTGAACGTTATCGCCACTCCTTACATAGACGTGTGCAAGATTGGCATAAACGCTAAGATAATTCCCGTGTCTTACAAGCACAATATTATTAAGTCCGGGTATAGTCCTTACCTGCCTCACACTCCCCTCAAAAACTGATCTTACCTCAGCATTTTCGTTTGTACTGATAATTATCCCATCATTTTGGATCATTATCCCCCGCAAAACCGGGTGCGGGTGTTCACCAAAAAAACCTGTGACAACACCCCTTTCGGTGGGCCATGGCAACCCCCCCTTATTCTTTTCGAAACTTTCGCTTATAATTCTTTGTTCAGGTGTAAGCTCATAAATTCGCTCCTCAGCAGCACGACGCGCCTCTTCACGTAGTAGTTCTTCAATAGCCCTTTGCAAGGCAGCTGCAACTTTCTGCTGTTGTTCAAGCTCTTGTTTCAACTCTCTTTCTTTTTGCCCAAGTTCCTGAACGATGGAGTTTTGCTGATTTCTCTCCCTTGCAAGTGTCTGAGTTTCACTTTGATGCTGCCGGAGTAAATTTACTTTTTCGTTTCGCGTACTTTCCATAACACTTATCTCCTCAACAAGCCCTGCCATTAATTCATTAATTCGCTCAACCTGGTTCCTTCTTGATCTTGAATATTGCTGAAGATATTTAAATCGCCTGTATGCCTGATTAAAGTCGTCGGCAGACAAAATAAACATTATACGCTGATGGGCATACCTTTGTTTATAAGCTATCCTGATAAGCCTTGCATAGGCTTCCCTTGCCAATAATAATTCCTCTTCAAATTCCTCTATCCGCCTGTTTCCTCTTTCTATGGAATTATCAATGTATTCTATCTCAGATTCAATAGTGGCAACGAGGCTTTGCCTGAGCTGTAACCTTCTGTTCACAAGGTTTAACCTCTCCATAGTGCTTTGCCTTGATGAACTGGTTTCTTCAAGCAGCCGGGTTGTATTCGCAATTACCCGTTCTGTTTCCTGTCGCTGCCTCTCAAGTTCATCCTTGGTTTGCCCGGTTATCTGCAGGATACAAACTACCAATAGTAAAAAATTTGTAAATACGAATCTCTTCACTTAAGTATTAATTTATAGGTCTGTATCGCTCTGGTATAGAAAAAGGGAAACTAATATCCCGTTCCAGTTCTATTCGCCCTATTCTAATATCGGCAATAAAGGGGATATTATGAGAAACAAAATAAATCAAAATTTCCTCAGGTAAAAAATTCTCTTCATAGTTACCATATGACTGAAAGTCAATACTTCCATAAACATTATTACTGCCGGAGTATTCAATTTTCCGGGTTCTGAACCCCCGATCAACAGTAATTCTGTATCTTTCTTTTTCAAGGAACCAGTAACGGGGCTTTTCATTATAACCACCAACAAGATCAAGTTTCAGTTTACCATCATCAAATTCATACTCATACCCGTCAGAAAATGAATATCCGCTGTTTTCGATAAATGGCAGAGTTGAACCGGTAAACGCAGATTGAACTATTCTGTATTCAGGCAAAAAAGGGTAATGCCTCCGTGCCTCTTCATAACTTCCTTTAAAATAGCGGTTATTTATACGATCAACTATTTTAACACTATCCTGTGTAAGTAATATCCTTGCCGCTTCAATACCCGCAAAGGCACTTACACTGACCATAAGTGCAGAATCCTTACGCATCCGGATATTCCCCCTTATATTGAATTCATCGCTACCATCTGTTACTTTAGCAGAAATCCTTCCTGCTGAGTAATATTTGAAACCTGGTTCATTACTCCTGATATTTTCATAAACCTGCTTCCCGCTGAATATTATTTCTTCCTCAACGACAGGCCGGATGGCCCGGCAGCCTGAAAACAGGATTGCAACAATTATGATAGCAACACTTACCCTTAAAATTCTATCAATGCTTGGTTTTCTCACTTTAAACATATCAATAACCCTTAAAAAATAAACCATAAACCGGATCAATTCCTTCTTACATATAATGCATGTTCATAAAGAAGGCCTGGAAATCCATTTTACTATGTACTACATCTTCACATAACGTTTAAAATGCTCGTCAATTGCAATCGACGCGTTCACTTAATCTATCAGCGTAATTTCACATGCAATTGATCTCTTTATTATTAAACTTTCTTTGCTGTATAAGGGCTGCATGCTTTGAAGGCAGGTGGCGGATAAACTGCAAATTACCGGCTACCTTTTACAAATCACTTATAATTTGCCTTTGCAGACCTGATCAACTCATCAATTTCTTCATAATCGTCGGTTAATTCGCGTGCTTCTTCAAAGTATACCAGGGCTTCCGGAATTTCTCCAAGCTTCAGGAGAATTTGCCCGTAATGCTTGACAATCTCATATCTTTCTGATCCTGAATGTTCATATGCTTTGCGTATATAAGTCAAGGCTTCTTCAAATCTTCCAATGTTATAAAGAACCCACGCATAAGTATCTAAAAAAGCGGAATTATCAGGCTCATTGTTTACAGCACGTTTACTATACTGCAGGGCCGAATCAAGATTTTCGCCGCGAAGGGAAAGATAATACGCGTAATTGTTCATTGCAATAAAATTAGTGCTGTCAGCTGCAATCGAGTATTCAAAATACTTATCAGAGTTTTTAAAATCATCGAGCGAATTATAGATATCTCCCAGATAAGCATAAATATGTGATCTCATATAATCATCAATTTCGTCTGAATCAGTTGCACGTAAAAGTATTTCAACAGCACTTTCCTTCTTCTCATTCATATAAAGGGAAAGCCCTGTAAAATATGCAATCAACCCACTCTCTGGAAATCTATCAGATATCTCAACTCCAATCCTGTCAATTTCTTCGTATTTTTCCTGAAACCCAAGTACACCAATGTATTGTTCAGCAAAAATCAGGTTATCCGGATTATTCTCATGGAGATGTTTAAGAACCTTTTCAGCTTCCTCATACTCCTCTTCACGAAGTAAAAAGTCTGTCATGAGCATTCTGGCTTCATCTCTGCCAGGATATTCTTCTATAAGAAGCTGGCCAAGTATCGATATTTCATTCCTGTATTTTCCGGAAATAATCCTGTCCTGCATAAGCATGGCAAACACCTGGATTTTTTCAGAGTATGCCAAACCGGGATTCCGGAATGCTGTAACCAGATAGAATACAGCGTCTTCAAATTTTCCGGTACTAATATAAAACTCAGCAACAGATAATTGCGCGAAACCATTATCGGGATCTATTCTGAATAGCCTCTTATAGCTGTCAAGAGCTTCACTGTACATCTCCATATCGGTATACAACTCGGCAAGTATACCAAGATATTCAGGTTGATCCGGGAATTCTGCAATAAGTGCGGCAATTTCTTCATGCGCTTTTTCGTATTGCCCTGTTTCCATATAAACTCTTTTCCGCGAAAGCGATACTCTCTCATCAATTCCGGTAATCTCTTCAAGCAGGTTATATACTTTCAACGCTTCATCATATTGATTTTCATAAATAAGCAAAGCCGCCAAAGAAAAGTATATATTTTCTTCTGCGTCAAATACTTTAAGAGCCTCGCGGTAAACTTCTATGGCCTCTTCATTCTTATCTGATTCACGGTATATTTCAGCCAAATGCAAGTGGTACCATTTATTTCCAGGATATGTATCCCTGGCAATAATTGCATGTTCGGTAGCATTTTCAAAATCTTCGGCTAAAAAGTATATGTACGACAATTCATAATGAGCAGCATCACTAAACGGGAAAATCTCAATGCACCGTGAAAGAAAATAATACGCTTTTTGATATTCACCAAGAAGCCGGAATTTTATACCCTCATGGATAGAAAAATCATATTCAAACCTTTTTACTTCATCGAGCAAATGAAAGTCATCTTTTCCGGTTATCTGCACAGTCCGGCACCCGGCAAAAGATAGAACCACGAAAATAATTAAGCAAACCCTACAATAAAAACTCATACGCATGTTGTGTATTTAACAGGCCAATACACAATTCCAATGTGCTGGCTAAATATTACAATAAAAACAGGTGGTAATTAAACACCTGTAGAAAAAATATATTATATCAACTCATCAATTATGATCAATCTTGTAAAAAATTTAATTCTTAAACTTTATTATACCCGGTTAACACGTCTTAGCACCGTCTGAATTTTGAATCTGTCTCTAATGCAGTCTGCAGCATTATTAGTTTACTTCAGCTCCAGGTTTTATGTTTCAGTTATTGCCGGTATGTCCAAACCCTCCGGAGCCACGTGTGCTATGATTCAGTTCTGTTGAATCTTCTAAAATAACTTTACAATAATTTGATATTATCATCTGACATATCCTGTCGCCCGAGTTAACAGTAAACTCCTCATCTGAAAGATTAATGAGTATAACCTTAATCTCGCCACGGTAGTCTGCATCGATAGTTCCCGGTGTATTGAGCACTGTAATACCATGCTTAACAGCCAATCCGCTCCTTGGCCGTATTTGAGCTTCAAAGCCGTCAGGCAACTCTATAAAAAGTCCGGTAGGAATAATCTTTCTTTCCATGGGCTTAATAAGTACCGGTTGCTCAACTGAGGCTCTGAGATCCATCCCGGCAGAGTGTTCAGTCTGGTACTCAGGCAGAGGGTTCTCAGAGGTGTTTTTAATTCTTATCTTCATGATTACAATTTAAGTGTTAGTCCGATTAATTCCAATCATCGCTATCAGCCGTTTTTCTCGGTATATAACTATACCAATAAAAATAAAAAGTATGAAAATATTAATAACGTACTGTATAAATATTTGCTCCACAACTATTAAATTACTTATCAAATAAAAAAGCACTCCGATAAACATGTATGACAGTGCAGAAAAAATCCTGTAAGGAACAGGATAATACATTCTGCCAATGAAATAGGATAACAGTACCATTACCATGTAGGCAAACAAATGTCCCCAGGCTGAGGCCATATAACCGTATTTCGGAATAAAAATCCAGTTAATACCTATAGTAACAAATGCTCCTGTCAAAGCGAATACAGCTCCAAAAATTGTCTTGTCCTTAAGCTTATACCAGACAGAAAGGTTAAAATATAAGCCAAGTAATAAATTACTGAACAATATAACAGGTACTACAGAAACTCCTTCATGGTAACGAACATCGATAATATGTTTAAAAATATCAAGAAACAGAGTTATAACAAGAAAAACAAAGACTCCTGCTATATTGAAGTAATGAAATACATCGGCATATAGCTGTTTCCCTGAACGATTCTTTTCCTGGCTGAAAATGAAAGGCTCAAATGCAAAACGAAACATCTGGATAAACAAGATCATCAAAACAGCAATTTTGACATTAGCACTATATATACCAATCTGCTCAAGAACATTAACATCAGGTGGTAACCTGAACCTCAATAAAATCCTGTCGAAAAATTCATTAACAGTTCCGGCAAGTCCGCTGATAAGAAGCGGAAAAGCATAAACAATCATCGATTTAAACAAACTGAATGAAAATCCATACCTGATTTTCCTGAAATCATTAACAAATATGAGCAGTGTTAATAATGAAGCTATTAAATTAGATAGAAACACATATCCGACAGTGAAAGATGGGTCATATAATATATCGGTAAACCATAAAGCATATTCCTGATTTTTCAACCAGGGAAGCATTGCCAGGAAAAATAAATTAAAAAAGACATTAACCGTAACATTAAAAAGCTTTATAGAAGCAAAACGTATGGATCGTCCTTCCAGCCTGAGTTTTGCAAAAGGTATGGATGAAAGGGCATCGGCCCCAAGAACAAGTCCGAGTAACAGAATAAATGAACTGT
>SLRB01000183.1 GCA_007131165.1 Bacteroidales bacterium
AAAAAATACAAAATTTCGACTTACAGAAGGAACCGCTTCGCTTTACGATAAAATTTTTTTCATTTGTCAGTGGTAATTTTTAATGAAAAAAATTTCATCTACATTTGCACGATGGAAATGAGAGAAACGATCATTGCCCGGCATCTGTTGCAAATTAAAGCAATAAAATTGGAACCAGCAAAACCTTTTTTGTGGTCTTCGGGCTGGATATCTCCTATTTATTGCGACAACAGGCTTATTCTATCCTTTCCTGAGACGCGTAAGCTGGTGCGCGATTCCTTTTGCGAACTGATACGCACATATTATCCCCCGGCCGGACTGGTTGCCGGAGTGGCAACAGGGGCCATTGCTCACGGGGTGCTGGCCGCCGAAGCTCTCGGCCTGCCTTTTGCCTATGTGCGGCCTGAACCGAAAGGACATGGTCTTTCAAACAGGATTGAGGGGAGGGTTTCAGAGGGCGAACCGGTTGTTGTAATTGAAGACCTGGTCTCTACCGGCAGGAGTTCGTTGTCGGCGGTAAATGCACTCAGGTCGGCCGGTTGTGAAGTGCTGGGAATGCTTGCGGTGTTCTCCTACGGCTTTGATGTGGCCGGCAGGAACTTCAGCAAAGATTCCTGTGAATTGCGAACACTTACCAACTATGATACGCTTATAAAGGTGGCCGCCGACATGGGATTTGTGAACAGTGACCACCTTGAAACACTGAAAGAGTGGAGGCAGGACCCTGCCGGGTGGCGTAAGAATAATTAATGGCTATGACTGTTTTTGAAAGTTCTGTAAAAACCCTTAAAGCAAACAGGAAGCCGGTGCACCGATACCTTTCCGACTTGCGCAATTTTGAATCACTGATTCCTGAAGGACGGGTCAGAAACCTTGAAATAGAAGGGGATTCCTGCCGTTTCACTATTGATGGTGTAGGCGAGATGAGAGTACGTAAAGTACCCGGTAACGACGAAGGGAGTGTCAGGTTTGAATCCGAAAATTCCAAACCGTTCCGGTTTGATTTGTCTATAGAGCTTGTTGAGGCAGCTGGCAGCAATACGGAAATGAAACTGGTTCTCAGTGCCGAGCTTAACATGATGATGAAAATGATGGCAAGGAAGCCTCTTAGGGATGGAGTTGAAATGGTTGCTTCGATACTTACCGAGGAGCTTAACCAGAAAGAGCTTGGATAAGTTTGTTAAGTTTTATTGCCGGGCACTGAAAACTCCACCTCCTGGAAACTGAAGCACCTTGTCCCTTTACCGGGCAGATCCAGTATAAGCCTGCCGGAATTATCCACCCCCCTGGCAATGGCACGGAATTCCTGGCCTGAAGACCTGTAGGTGCTCTCTGTGTTTAAACGGTACAAAAGCCCTGTGTAGCGCTTTTTTATTATCTCCTGCTCACCTCTGCGAAGCTGGTTGTAGAGACTGGAAACCATACTGCATAGTTTTTCGAGGCTTTCAACCAGGCTGAAGGTCATTCCGGTAAGCTGTGCCAGTGAGATTGCAGTGCCCAGCCGGTTGCTGAACTTTACCTGGTTAATGTTGACCCCAATCCCCATGATTGTAGAATCAATACTGTTTTCTATAACAGAGTTTTCAATCAATATTCCTGCGATCTTTTTATCATCTGCATAAATATCGTTCGGCCACTTTATTGATATGCCACCTGTATATTCCTGGAGAAAACCTGATATAGCAAGTGATGCGACCATCGACAGGAGAAACTGATCGGGCGGATTGAGAAATCGCGGCCTGAGTATAATTGAAAAGGTAAGGTTTTTACCTGGTTCGCTTTCCCAGGTATTTGTGCCCTGTCCCTTCCCTTCTGTCTGGTCAATGGCACGTACAACCGTTCCTTCGCGAACATCCTTTTCCTGAAGGAGGTCTCTGCAGTAGTTGTTGGTGGAGCCAAGGGCTGTGAAGGTGAGTACCTTCCAGCCTGCAAGATCATTCTGCATAAGTTTGTTATTTATGGTGCCATATTGGCAATATGGCATATAAAAGTACGTTTTAGGATGGAAATATAAACATCCCATTTAACTTATTTTGAACCGGAACACTGTATCCTGAACAACAGAAGGATGTTCCAAAAATTGATTAACTTTGCAGCAAAACAAATTAATGACTAAAACCAGTGACGACGCAAGCACCGGCTTACTTGGCAATATAATTGAAGGTATAAGGAAAGTAAAGGGGAAAGAGATAGTCAATATCGACCTCGCAAACCTTGAACACCGGGTCTGCAGCCATTTTGTCATATGTCACGGCGACTCCAATACGCATGTGAATGCTATAGCCGACTCTGTAGCCAGGGAAGTTAAAGAAAATGACGGTAACCATTCAGTTCATACGGAGGGACGGGATAATGCCCGGTGGGTGCTTATGGACTTTGGCAGTATTGTTGTACATGTGTTTCAGAAAGAATACCGTGATTTTTACCGCCTCGAAGAACTCTGGGGCGACGGTGTTGTCGTGAAACTGGAAGAGTGATGAATTACTATAAACCATACTATGTTTGATCAGAAGCAGAATCAGGAGAGCCGGAACGGGAAGGGGAAAAAACCTGAAGATAACGGCGGCAAGAAACCCAAATTCAATCTTTACTGGATATACGGGCTTATCGCACTTGCTTTTATAGGTATACAGGTCTTTGGAACCGGGAGTAAACCTGTCGAGACCAATTTTCAGAGGTTTGAAAGGGAAATGCTAAGTCAGCATGATGTTGAGAAGATAGAGGTGGTAAACAGGGAGGTTGCCAGGATATATATCAAGCAGGACAGGCTGGACCAGCCAAAGTATGAAGAATTGTTTGAAAACAGGTTTTCTGCGGCGCCCAGATCGGGCCCCCATTACTACTTTACCATTGGCTCAGTTGAGCTCTTTGAAGAGAGGCTGCGTGAAGCGCAGGAAGATTTTGACCAGGACCAGGTAGTGAGCGTTAATTATGTGACCGAGAGAGATTATTTTTCGGATGTGCTCAGCTGGCTTTTGCCAATATTCATACTTGTTGCCATCTGGATATTCATATTCCGCCGTATGAGCGGCGCTGCAGGAGGCGGGGGGCCCGGCGGAATATTCAACGTGGGGAAGTCCAAGGCCAAAATGTTTGATAAAGAGTCACATGTAAAGATTGACTTTAAGGATGTTGCCGGACTGGAAGAAGCTAAAATGGAAGTGATGGAGATTGTCGATTTTCTCAAGACACCCCAGAAATATACCCAGCTCGGCGGCAAGATACCTAAAGGAGTATTGCTCGTGGGTCCGCCTGGTACAGGCAAGACGCTGCTTGCAAAGGCTGTGGCAGGTGAGGCAAATGTTCCGTTTTTTTCCATATCAGGATCCGACTTTGTAGAGATGTTTGTGGGCGTGGGTGCATCAAGGGTGCGCGACCTGTTCAAGCAGGCAAAAGATAAGGCTCCCTGTATCGTTTTTATTGATGAGATCGATGCTGTAGGAAGGGCAAGGGGGAAAAACCCGGGTTTCGGAGCCAACGATGAAAGAGAGAACACACTCAACCAGCTTCTTACAGAGATGGACGGGTTTGAGCCGAATCTTGGAGTTATATTGCTGGCCGCCACGAACCGTGCCGACGTGCTCGACCGTGCCCTGCTCAGGGCTGGCAGGTTTGACAGGCAGATCCACGTAGAGCTTCCCGATCTTAATGAAAGGCTTCAGATATTCAAGGTACACCTGCGCACCGTCAAGCTCCAGGAGGACTTTGATATAGAATTCCTGGCCAAACAGACGCCTGGCTTCTCCGGTGCCGATATTGCCAATGTTTGTAATGAGGCTGCACTGATAGCTGCCCGGCGTAACAGGAAAGCAGTCGGGAAGCAGGATTTTCTTGACGCAATTGACAGGATAATAGGCGGACTTGAGAGGAAGAACAAGATCGTCTCAATGGCGGAGAAGCGCACTATCGCTTATCATGAAGCCGGCCACGCCACGCTCAGCTGGCTGCTCGAGCATGCGAACCCCCTGGTTAAGGTGACCATTATACCGCGGGGCCGGTCACTTGGTGCTGCATGGTATCTTCCTGAGGAGAGGCAGATTACCACCACTGAACAGCTTTATGATGAGATGTGCGTTGCCCTGGGCGGCAGGGCTTCTGAGGAGATAAACTTCTCAAAGGTGTCAACCGGGGCGCTGAATGACCTGGAAAGGGTTACCAAGCAGGCTTATGCAATGGTGACATACTTCGGCATGAGCAAGAAGATAGGGAATATAAGTTTCTATGATTCCTCCGGGCAGAATGAATATAGTTTTTCCAAGCCCTACAGCGATGCAACCGCAGAGCTGATAGACAAGGAGGTGAAGGATATAGTTGACAAAGCATACAAAAGGGCAAAGGATTTCCTTACCAAAAACAAGGATGGCCTGAGCAGGCTGGCAGACCTTCTTCTCGAGAAGGAGGTTATATTCAGTGAAGATCTTGAAAGGATCTTTGGAAAAAGGAAATTTAAAAAGCCTGATACCGAGCCGTTGATCAAGCAGCCGTCCGGGGAAGCATCATCTGGTGAAGAGGACCGGGGGAGCACAGGCGCGGCAGAAACCGGAAAAAATAATGATGAACCTGAAAAGAACAGTAGGAGTGCTGAAAAAGGTGATGAACCGGAAAAGAGCGGTAAGAGGGCTGAAAAAGGTGATGAACCGGAAAATTCGGAGGAAGGAGTTGAAAAAGATGAAGAGCCGGTAAAAGACGAAGGGCTCGTAAGAACTGATGTACCCGGAAAAACTATCGGCCCGGGCGATGAGGATGACAGGATTGCCGGAAAGGAGAGGGCATAGGGCATTTTTAAACCATGTATCATGGAAAAGGACTGGCAGGTCGCATACGTTACAGGGGATCAGTACAGGGCCGAGATGGCCAGGCAGATACTTGACCAGAACGGCATTGAGGCGGTTATAATGGACCAGAAAGACTCAGCCTACACCACTTTTGGAGATATAGAAGTTTTTGTAAAAGGGGAAAATCAGGAGGCTGCAAGGGAATTGTTAAAAGAGCTTGAATCTTGAATAATTTTTTCAAACGCACTTTGACCGGCGGGATCTTCGGTTTAGTTATTTACGGTTCGCTTTTCGCGGGTAATATTACATTTGTACTGGTCTATACCGCACTGATGATTGTCGCGTTGCTGGAGTTTCTGGGTATGGACCGTACCGGGAATACAAGGGCCAGGAAAATTACTGCCGTGCTTGCATCAGTCGTTCTGTTCGGCATGTTTCACGGGTATGCTTCAGGCATGCTGGAGGCAGTGTGGCTGTCATGCCTGGTATTGCTCCCACCGCTTATACTGGTATCGGAACTTTATACCGGTAAGACCAGGCCTATTAAAAAGGTTGCTACAGTTTTCCTTGGAATAATATATGTTGCGCTTCCACTTTCTTTGCTAAATTTTATTGTTTATCCTTCCGCAGCCGGGCTCCAGGGGTATTACCCGGGAATACTTGCCGGCGTGCTGGCTCTTGTAATGGTAAATGATACAGCGGCCTATTTGGTAGGTGTACCACTTGGAAAAATCAGACTTTTTGAAAGTATATCGCCGAAAAAAACCTGGGAAGGCACTATTGGCGGCGCGATACTGACCATAGGTGCTTCTCTGGTAATGGGACGGCTGGTTACCCTGCTGCATGCCCGCGAATGGGTAGTTGCCGGTATTATAGTTGTAGTTTTCGGTATATTTGGCGATCTTGTTGAATCAATGATAAAGAGGGAGCTTGGAGTAAAGGATTCGGGAACGATCCTGCCAGGCCACGGGGGAGTACTCGACCGTATTGATGCCTGGTTGCTTGTCGTACCGGCGATATATGCATACCTTATTCTAATTAATTAACAGTAAGATGAAGATTCATAAAGAAGGATACACCATTTTGATAGTATTGCTGGCATCATTGATAGCCGCCAATATTGCTGCAAGGCTTCTTTTACAGCCGGGGAGTTTATTTGCACAGGCACTTCTCGCGGTTTCAGCCCTTGCGCTGATTTTTACCATGTGGTTCTTCAGAAAACCCTCGAGATATCTGGATCGTGACGAAAACCTGGTAATAGCGCCCGCTGACGGCAAGATCGTTGCAATTGAAGAAATTGAAGAGGACGAGTTTTTTAATGACCGGCGATTACAGGTTTCTATTTTTATGTCGCCGCTTAACGTTCATGTTAACCATTTCCCGATAAAAGGAACAGTTAGTTATTTTAAGTATCATCCTGGTGAGTACCTGGTTGCATGGCACCCGAAAGCCTCGTCTGAAAATGAACGCAGTTCGGTAGTTGTGGAGAATGGCAGCCATGCCGTTCTTATCAGGCAGATTGCCGGTGTTCTTGCCCGCAGGATTGTGTGTTATGCACGAACCGGTGAGAAGGTTGACCAGGGCCAGGAACTGGGGTTCATTAAATTCGGATCAAGGGTTGACCTTTTCCTGCCGACCGATATAAAGCTTAATGTTCGTATAGGCCAGAAGGTAAGCGGTATTAAATCGGTTATCGCATCTTTCAAATAAATTCACGAAATCCAAACAGAGCTGATTTATTAACGTAACAAAACCATGAAGGACAATAAAATACTGGATGTAACACCTGATGTTAAATGGATCGGGATACTTGATTATGATATCGTGACATTCGATATTGTAATGGAAACCAAATACGGCACCACCTACAACTCCTATTTTATCAATGCTGAGAAAAAGGCGGTTGTCGAAACCACCAAAGCCAGGTTCTGGGATACATGGCTTGAAAAAATCAAAAAGGTAACCGACCCTTCGGAGATAGAATATATCATTCTGAACCATACAGAACCCGACCATTCAGGCAACCTTGAAAACCTTTTAAGGCTTGCCCCCGGCGCCACCGTTGTCGGGAGTGGCAACGCCTTACGTTACCTCGAAGATATGGTTTCGATACCCTTTAAAAGCTTGAAGGTCAAAGAGGGCGACACCCTCGACCTGGGCAATAAGACCCTAAGGTTCATATCAGCCCCCAACCTGCACTGGCCCGATACGATCTACACCTGGCTTGAAGAAGACAGGGTGTTGTTTACCTGCGACTCATTCGGAGCCCATTTTTGTACCGAAGAGATGTTTGACGATCTGGTACCCGACTATCACGATTCATTTAAATACTATTTTGACGTAATTCTTAAACCTTACAGCAAATTCATGCTGAAAGCGATCGAAAAGATCAGGCCGCTCGACATCTCTGTAATTGCAACGGGGCACGGGCCAATACTAAGATCGAACTGGAAAAAACTGGTTGACCTGTCAGAAAAATATTCAAAGGAGTATATTGAAAGTTCGGCGCCTGAAAGGAAACAGGTATTGCTGGCATATGTATCTGCCTATGGGTACACTAAACAGATGGCAGAGTATATTGCCGAAGGAATAAAGGCGGCAGACAGCAGTATTGGCGTTGAAACAGCCGATATCGAAACAATGCCACTTGGCGATATCGATTCCTTGCTCACACGCTGTAATGCTCTGCTCGTAGGGTCGCCGACAATTAACCAGAATACCCTTCTGCCGGTGTATAAGCTTTTTGCTCTTATAAACCCGCTAAGGGACAAGGGTAAACTGGCGGCATCGTTCGGTTCCTACGGCTGGAGCGGCGAGGCAACAGGGATTATTGAAGAGACATTAAAGAATTTAAAACTTGATGTAATGGCGGGCGGGTTCTCCTCTAAATTTTACCCGCATGCTGAAAAGATTGATGAACTCAGGGAGTTTGGGAAGAAATTCGGGGCAAAGATGATGGAAACAGCTGGTAATTCCTGAGAATGCACCCAACAAGTCCGATGATCCGGGCAACGGGAATAACCGGGACTACTACAGGCAGATACCCCTTGAACGATTGAAGGTCAGGCCGGATGTCTTATCGTCTTTTACCTGCTTATAAAAAGAAAAGTGCAACCCCGCCAATGGCAACAAATGCCCCCAGAACCTCCCTGGGGGTTATTTTTTCCCTGAACATGAATACCGAGAAGGGGATTATCATTACGGGAACAATGCTCATGATTGTGGCGGCAATGCCCGAAGAGGTATACTTGACCGCAAGCAGCGAAAATGACACACCCAAAAAAGGTCCGAAAAAGGCCCCTACCCCGACGCGTGCCATGGCCTGCCTGTTCCTGAGGGCAGGCATCAGCCTGTACCATCGGCGAAGCAGGGTATAGATGACGGTAAAGCCGAAGAAACCTGTAATAACCCTGATTTGAGTGGCTGCAAAAGCATCGTACCCCTCCATCCCATACTTGCTCAGCACCAGTCCCGTAGCCTGACCTGCCGCACCTCCCAATGCAAGGAGAATGCCTGCTGCGGGATATGAGAATCTAATTCCGTTTCTCTTTTTGGCTGGGGAATGGCTCCCCGGCAAATCAGGCATATCGGCACCCTGCCTTGTAAGGATGACCATGGCTATACCCGAAATTGTCACCATCATGCCTGCAAGGCTGCGGGGCGACATGGTCTCGCCCATAATAAGCCAGCCTACAATGGCGGCAATTGGAGGAGCAAGCGACATGATGAGCATTGAGATACGTGCGCCAACCACTACATATGCCCTGAAAAGGAACAGGTCGCCCAGAACAAATCCTACAAACCCCGATAATGACAGCCATATCCAGTTGTGGGCGCTTGCACCTGCAGGGAAGAACTCTCCCCTGCTGACCCATGTGAATATGCCCAGCAGGAAAAAGGCCATAAAAAGCCTTATAATATTAACGGTGAGGCTTCCAATCCTTTTCCCGGCCGATTCGAATGCCAGGGCGGTAAAGGTCCAGAATATCGCTGCCATAAGGGCTGAGAGCTCACCGGCGTGTGTTTCGATCATAAAGCTGACTGAATGAAGCCACGAAGATAATCATTGCAATTAAAAACTATATCGTTTGCATTTTTGATCAGGTCATAAAAAGATTTATTTTTACACAGGCAATGCTGTGCAGCTGTGGCAGGAACCTGGTGGATGACGGAGAATGCCTGAAGAGGAAGGTTGAAAAATTGAAGGACAAACTGGATTTTGAAAAAATATCCTATGGCGACCTGGGTTAATTATGAAGAGGAGCCCTTATTTGCCTGGCAATTTGTGGTTATGGGCGGCAATATATAAAGTTTGATATGCAGAAAGGTACAGCGAAATATTTTCTGATGTTTGTCGGCGGGGCCTTATTGCTTTTAATATTATGGTACCTGCGGGCGATTATATTTTACATTCTTGTCAGTTTCGTCCTTTCACTCGTCGGCCGGCCGGTGGTTGAGCTTCTCGACAGATTGAGATATTACACTATCAGGGTTCCCAGATGGGTTAGTGCGCTACTCGGGGTATTGCTGCTTTGGGGTGCCGTGTTGCTGTTCTTCAGGATTTTTGTTCCGATAGTTGCCTATCAGGCCAGCGAGCTTGCCAACATCAACGCCGAAGCCGTAGTAAGTAATCTTGATGAGCCGCTTAGAGAGATAGAGATGTTTATGCTCAGGTATGAACTTGATGCTTTCAGGGATGTGAGCATAACCGAATTTTTTTCTCAAAAGCTAAACTCGGTGCTCAACATCGACTTTTTTACGAACATATTCAGGTCGCTCGCCACCCTGCTGGGCAATATTTTTATCGCGGCATTTGCCATCACTTTTATGACATTTTTCTTTTTGAAGGACGACCGTCTGTTTCTGCAGGGGCTGCTTATTTTTGTGCCCACACAGCATGAAAGGGCAGTGCGGCATGTTATGTCGTCCATCAAGTACCTTCTTATGCGCTACTTTATCGGCATACTCCTTCAGATAACCTGTATCATCATACTTATCACAATCGGGATGCTGATAGTGGGCATCAGGTTCAACAATGCGCTTGTCATAGGTCTGCTGGTGGGTGTTTTCAATGTGATTCCCTATATAGGCCCGGTAATTGGGGCGACACTCGGGATCTTCATCGGGATAGTGACTCACCTTGATCTTGCGTTTTACTCTGAATTGCTTCCACTTCTGGGGTTTATGCTGATTGTCTTTGTATGCGTCCAGCTTATTGATAATATGGTGTTCCAGCCACTGATATATGCGAGCAGCGTGCATGCGCATCCCATGGAGATATTCCTTGTACTGATGATAGGAGGAACTGCGGCCGGAATTATCGGGATGTTCCTGGCTATTCCGACGTATACGGTCATAAGGGTTTTTGCAAAGGAGTTTTTTAATAATTTTAAGCTTGTTAAACGATTGACGGAAAAAATTTGATAAATTGCGCAATGATTAATTGCCCGGGGGACTGCGAAAACAGATTTGCAATGGATATAAATTTCAGGATACTGATACTCGTTTTACTTCTTTCTCCTTTCTCAGTGATTAATGCACAGATTGATTATATCTCAGCCGGTTACCAGGTTGACGATCTGGCTTCGTTCAGGGTCACATTCACTGCATACTACCATGAGTACGGCGGCGCCCCTGTGGAGTTCGCTATGGATGATACCCTCAGGTACAGGTTTGAATGGAACTTCGGCGACGGGAATACGGGGAACTGGCCTGTTATGCTGCACACTTATCCGGCGACCGGAGTATATAATGTAACACTTACTGTAACCGACAGGGATGATCCGTTGCGCGAGTTTAATTCGGGTGTTTTACCGGTTAATATTGAAGAGACTTTTGAGGTGCCCAATGTATTTACCCCCGACGGTGATGGTATCAACGATAATTTCATTGTAAGGTCTGACGGTGTCACGCCCCTGACAATAACCATTTTTGACCGCGCCGGCAATATTGTTTATAAGCATACCTCGCCGGTTATAAGCTGGGATGGACGTAACCCTTCAGGAATACGGGTAAGCCCCGGCGTATATTATTATGTTATAACCTCTTCTGTTGATAGTTACAACAAAACCGGATTCGTGCATGTTTTCTATAACCGGTGAGCCATCCCACATGGTTTTTTTAGTGTAAGAATTTTGACCTTTCATCAAAATATCATAACCTTTTTTACCGCGATGCGTTAGAATCATTTAAGTGCAGTAGCTTTGCACCAAGGTCAGAAAAAAACTTAAAAAACCTATATACAATGATTAAGCTGAGATCAATATTTCTGGTTGTAGCTGTCTTTGCATTCATCTTCACAGGCTGCGAGAAGGACCCTATTGAGGATCGCCGTCTTGATGAGGAGATGATAATAAACAACGACCAGGGAAACCTTTCGGGGAGGATGAACCTGATCGAAGGAGGCAGGCTCTTGCCAATTATGCCTGTTGACCACGGACCGGCTGTCAAAAGCCTGAAGACAACAGTTGCTCCACGTTATGAGATCTACCTGAGGGCGGAGGTTGATCCGCCGTCCTATGAGGGTAAGGTATTGCAGGCCTCACACATCAAAATAGTCGGGAACAATGCCTTCGTAACCTATAACCGGCAGGGGGAGGAATACCTTGGCGGGGTTGATGTTTATGATGTTAGCGATATCAGAAATCCCAGACTTATACAGAATGTTATTTTCCCTGAAAAGGACATAAGCTCTATTGATATCGATCCTGCAGGCCAGGGGAATAACCATTTTATTTATCTTACGGGAGCCTACAACCTGGAATATCATGACCTTGACCTGGTTAGCCCTGCTGTTGTTGAGAAGTTTATTGCCAACCAGGCCAACCAGTTCGTACATCTTGCCGAACCGCGCCAGTACCACGACCTTCCGAGTTACATGGGGAACGACGTAAGATATTATCATGAAGGCAACGAGGCGGTTTATGCCACATCGGGGTCGGGAGGCGGACTGACTATACTGAATAACGGATTACGCGATCCAAGGTACATACCTGTTGAATATGCACGGTCGATCGACCTGGAGGGTGACCGGCTTGTTGTATTCAGCGCAGAAAGAAATAACAGCAGGCTGGTGGTGATGGATACTGACGGGGAGATCATAAGGGAGATCCCGACGGGAGGCGACCATTTTGACGATGACGGAAAATACCTTGAAGCCAAGTCCATTGTGCGGTTGCAGGACGGACTGGCTTTTGTTGCGGTAGGCACAGGGGGTATGGAGGTCTATGATATTAACAGCGGCGACATGGTTGGTTCGCTTCCCAGACCCGATATACTGAATGAGGAGAACCCGCTGAATTATGTAAGCAACGGGGTGTCGGTGCACGGCGACCTGGTTCTTGTTGCCAACGGCGGATCGGGGGTTCACATTGCATGGAATGACGGTACGGGAGAGATGGCCTCCCTGGGCAGGTTCACCTTTGAGTACGGCTCATCGGCAAACTTTATAGAAGCCCGGGACAACAAGATCTTTGTGGCTACCGGCAAGGGGGGACTGAAAATACTGGAGCTGGTGGAGCTTGAGCCTACCGAACCCTGCGAAACTTTGTGGGAACGGATAGTCGAACTTTTCCCCGAAAGGGCAAATATTCATGAGGAAGATCATCCCGCACACAGTGTCGTACAGGACGGCCTGCCCGGCACGATTGAGCTGCTGGAGGATGCACCTGTTTATATCACATTTATCCATAACGGCGCAGGCTGGCATAACCAGTTCGGCTACTATGCCTACCATAAGGATAATATGCCCGAAACTGCCGAGGATCTTGACAAGGAGATAATATACCATTATGTAAACAAAAATAACGTCGACGACGAAGTTGGAAGGGAGATGGGAGAAAGGGTGAGGCTTGGTGGCGATGATCATGATTTCAAGGCGGGGACTGTAATTGGCTTTTATATAGTGGCCGACGGTATTAACCCGGAAAACCTGGAGGAACGTGATCCAAGGCATATTGTTTACACCACTCCTGAATTCAACCCTGATGGCGTGAGGAAACATGTGCTTTTCCTTGAGAAGAGCTGCCTGGAGATAGTGCTTGGGTTCGAGGATATGCTGGAAGGTAGCGATGAGGATTTCAATGACATAATATTCAACATTTCCAACGGCGACGACCAGTTCGGCAACCAGACGAATTACGCGCTGGATATTCCTGACCTTCCCGTGCTTTAGCGGCATTGGTTTTTTCAGACACAGAGGGGCCGTTCCGTTAAAGGACGGCCTTTCCTGCATGGTGCATTGCGGGGTTTGGGGAGGCGCATTCAGGCCACCGGAAATTGCCCTGACCGCTTATGCACGAATTGACTTTATGTTTTTATTATCAAACAAGTTGTTATTTTTACCGGTAAAAAAACCGGTAATATGACAGAACTGGACAGGTATCGCGATAAGATCGACCGGACCGACACCGAGTTGCTTGACATGCTTGCCCGCCGTTTCAGTTATTCGCAACGCATCGGCGAGATAAAAAGGGAAAAGGGTATGCCTGTGGTTCAATCAGACAGGTTTGACGAGATTCTCACTTCACGAAAGAGGCATGCAATTGAAGCCGGATTATCGGAGAAATTCACCGAAGATTTTCTCAGGCTGATCCATACTGAATCGGTAAGAATTCAGAAGGAGATGGGTGAAAAAGGCGAATGACAGCCGGGAGCTCCCATGCTGTCATACCTTGTGCTGCAGCAGGGCAGTTATTACAGACAACAGGACATACCAGACGATAATCAGAGGTATAGCCTGTACCCCCAGCCACAAGAAAATGACAAGCGAAGGCAGCAGGAAAATATACCTTAGCCGGTTGCCGGCAAACCTGAAGTGGCTGAATTTTATGTTGAACATGGGTATGGGGGTTACCATCAGGACCGACAGGATAATACCGGTCGATGATAGTACCGCAGGCCTGAAGAGCATTTCTCTGATCCAGATTATATCTGAAGTGAACAGGATGTAACCGGCAGAAGCAAGGAAGATGCCTGCCGCCGGTGAGGGAAGTCCGCTAAAATCGCCGCTGCCGGGAGTGCTGATATTGAACTTTGCCAGTCTGATGGCTGCAAATATAACCGGCAGGAAAGAGCTGGCCAAAATAAACATTTGTGCCGCAGTTAGATTGTCCAGGCTGAAATACGGCTGCCCCATTACCAGGGACGAGTTAATAAGGTGAAAAAGGATGAATGAGGGTGCAGCACCGAAGCTTATTATGTCGGCAAGGGAATCGAGCTCTTTGCCGAATTCGGAATATGCATCGAGAAGCCGGGCCACAAATCCGTCGAGAAAGTCAAAGATACCTGCCAGCAGTATCATCAGCCCGGCCAGGGCCGGATCCTGAAAGCTTACCAGGATGGCGAGGCAGCCCGATAGCAGGTTGAGCATGGTGAACAGGCTGGGAATTGCTTTTTTTATTTGTGTGAGGATGGATTTTGCCATGTGGAATTTCTTTTTGTGTTGCGTTGTAATTCATGAAGGTTGCAATATTTTATTGCAAAAATAAGTTAAAAATGATAGTTTGCACGGGGAACAGGATTTTTTAGGTTTAACCTGGTTGTGAAACAAAATTGCAGGACTTTGACGGCATTTGAAGAAAAAAGGTGGTTCTTTACCGCGCTGCTGGCTCTTTTTTCAGCCTGCCTTTGTGCCCAGACGGCCAAATACTCAAACGAATTTCTCAATGTGGGTATTGGAGCGCGGTCACTTGGCATGGGCAGGGCATTCGTTGCAAATGCGGGGGATGTTACAGCTGCATACTGGAACCCTGCAGGTATGGTTGACCTCGCGGGAAAGCATGAGGCCTCGCTGATGCACGCGCAGTATTTTGCCGGAATTGCCAAGTTCGATTACATGGGTGCAGGGAGCCGGCCTGATGAAAGAAGTGCCCTGGGTTTATCGGTTATGCGTTACGGCGTTGATGATATACCCAACACTACCGACCTTATGGATGGGGAGGGTAATATTGATTATGACAGGATAAGCAGGTTTTCGGTAGCCGACTATGCTGTCCTGCTTACCTACTCACGCCGTACTGCACTGGATGGCCTTGACATGGGAGGCAATGCAAAAATTATCAGGCGTGTTGTGGGTGAGTTCGCTTCTGCATGGGGTTTCGGACTGGATGTGGCTGCGAGGTACCGGCATGGAGGATGGTTGTTCGGCGCTGTTTTGAGGGATGCTACCGGCACCTTTAATGTATGGCAGTTCAACGAGGAGGAGCTGGTTATAGAGGTTGCCGATTCGGTTTTCAACCTGCCTCCCGGAAACTCTCTTGAGGTTACAGTGCCCCGCCTCCACCTTGGCGTGGCACACAATTTTGTGCTTTCTGAAAGGATAACTTTGCTTGCCGAGGTTAACGCCTCGTTTTCGTTTGAGGGGCGCACGGCCGCGGTCTTTTCGGGGCGGCTGGCAGGGGCGGAGCCTGTTATCGGGATTGAGGCCGGTTATGGGGGACTGGTTTTTTTACGGGCGGGGCTTGGTAATGTACAGCGGATTACCGAATTTGGCGGGAATAAAAGGCTGCTGGCCGATCCGTCGGCCGGAATCGGGTTGAACCTTGGGAGTTTTTATCTTGATTATGCAATGAGCAATATTTCGCCCCAGACGATAGCACTTTACTCCAACATATTTTCGGTAAGATATGTGTTTGGGGCTGAATGAAGATAATTTTTTTATATTATGAAGATTGCGATTGATTTTGACGGAACGATAGTTGAAGATGCCTATCCGGATATTGGCAAACCGATGCTGTTTGCTTTTGAGACGATGAAAGAGCTGCAGAAACAGCGGCACCAGCTTATACTGTGGACATACCGTTCGGGAACCGAACTTGACCAGGCAGTGGAGTTTTGCCGCAAAAATGGTATAGAGTTCTATGCAGTGAACCGCAGCTATCCTGAAGAGGAGTATGATACCGGCAGCAGCAGGAAAATACATGCCCATGTTTTTATAGACGACAGGAATATCGGCGGCTTCCCGGGCTGGAGCAGGGTATGGCAGATGCTGAACGTGGGGGAGGGTGGTGATGAACTCCCGCCCGGATACAGAGAAAATGAACCGGGAGGCTTCTTACAGAAGATTTTCGGGAAGATGAACAGGTAAAACAAGAATCAGGAAAATGAAGATTACTTTAAAAGACAACAAGAAGCAGTTCATTACAACTGTGAAAACAACACTTCTGGCCATTATATGCGGTGTTTTTGCCCTTGCAGCAGTATACGGATGTGCCGACAGTACCCGCCGCGGGAACGGGCAGGAGGATATAAGGCGGTCTGAGCCGGAATCTGATCCCCCTGTGCGTGCACGTGGGCGCATTACTGCCCCTGCTGAAGGCGATACATTCACAATTGGAGATGTTATTACCATAGATGTTGAATTTGAAGATGATGCCGGCGTGACCGGTGATATATCCTTGTCGGTTGACGGCCGTAATACCCCGTTCGAAGGGACTCTTCCAGGATCCATTGAGTTCAGCAGTGACGGACTGCCTGCCGGTACCCGGCAGGTCAGGATTACAGCCGGGTTTGAAGATGGAAGAAGTGAAACATTGCATCTCAGGGTTGTATTGAAATCGGATATTGTGCCGGAGCTCTATACCTACAGGATAGTGAACAGCTATCCCCATGATATAAGGGCTTTTACCCAGGGGCTTGTTTACCACGACGGCTACCTCTATGAATCGACGGGACAGTATGGCCAGTCCACATTAAGGAAGGTTGACCTCGAAACAGGGGAGGTTCTTCGGAGCCTTAATCTTGACAGGCAGTTCTTTGGTGAGGGCCTTACAGTTTTTGACGACAAGCTTTACCAGCTTACCTGGCAATCAGGTGTTGGTTTTGTATACGACCTGGGTACCTTCAGGCTTCTGAACCGGGTACATTATGAGAGCGAGGGATGGGGTTTAACCACAGATGGCACCAGCCTTATAAAGAGCGACGGGTCACACTATTTGTACATCCTTGATCCCCAGTTTTTTTCTGAAACCGGCCGGCTTGAGGTATACAATAATGACGGAAAAGTAGACGGGCTGAATGAACTGCAGTATATTGAAGGTACAATTTTTGCAAATGTTTTCGGTACCGATGAGATCGTGATGATTGAATATGCGACCGGCAGGGTAACGGGCGTAATCGATCTTAGCGGACTTCTCGACCGCCGGTACCACCATCCTAATCTTGATGTGCTTAACGGAATAGCATGGGATGCCGGGGATGACAGGATTTTTGTAACCGGGAAAAACTGGCCCAGGCTGTTTGAGATTGACCTTGTTAAAAGGTGAAGAGGTCGATATAAAGATTTTGATTCTGGAAATGGAAGCACTCGGCCAGGGATGCTCCAGGGCAGATTTTCGGGCTTTATGCCGATTTTCCGATCAGGACCCTTATGCTCCTGGGGATAATGTCAAAGGAGAAAGGGCTGTGCCCCAGTGATTCACCATCAGTTTCAAGGTGTATGAGTGGCTTGCTTTCAATATATACCGATTTGCCCCTGTAGGTTTCTACCATCGGATGCTTGTTAATGGTACCGTTATAGAGCCGTTTCAGATTCAGGACAACATCGTGCTTTTTGATCTTATTTATCACGGTGATATCGAAAAGTCCGTCATCGGGCACGGCCTCGGGTAGTTGCATCATCCCTCCCCCGTTATACTTGCATATCCCAATGCTTATATTGAAAATTTTGTCGCTGATCTCTGTTGAATCTATTTTTATGGTGGTTTTCGTGTGCCGGTATTTAAGAAGGCTGGTTATTATGCTTTTGAGATATGAAAAAGGGCCTCCTCTGCCTGCCTCTTTAAGCTTGTTGGTTTTGCTTACAACCAGTGCATCAAACCCTATTCCTGCTATATTTACAAAATAACGTTTTTCTTCACTGTTGCCGTTAAAATACCGCACCACACCGGCATCCTGAACAAATCCGTTGTTCATCTTAATGGTTGCTATTGCCCCGGCATAGTCGTGCGGAATACCGAACATTCTCCCCCAGTCGTTCCCTGTACCGACAGTTATCATACCAAGGGATATTTCTGAAGTGGGGTAGCGTTTCTGCCTGAAGATGCCGTTTACCACCTCGTTCATGGTTCCGTCACCACCTACTACTATAAGTTTTTTATAGCCTTTTTCAATATAGGATACCGCGAGGTCGATTGCATGCCTTGGCGAATTGGTAAATGCAGCATCGAAGCTGATTCCTTCCTGCCGGAGCAGTGCTGATATCTTGTCCCAGTCCCTCACCCCCCTGCGCCTTCCGGCATTGGGGTTGACTATTACAAGATAATTGTCTTCAGGTTTCTTTGTCATATTTTAACCGGGTAAAATGCCCGTGGGAATTCAGCCTTCAAACCTATACTTTTTTTATTTATTACACAAATACAGTCGTATTTTTGGCTAACTTCACATGACAGGTTCTCAGAAAGTCATATTTATAAACAATTTTAAACGGGTTCCCGACCGGGCAATTGCGGGAGCAAGTTGCAAATGAGTATTTTCCGGGCAGGTTGTTGATAAGTTGTTGAAAAGCCCCGCCTGGTTGTTAAAAACTCGGTTTAAGACTGTCTGAGCAGTTATGCTATTTAAGTTGTAATTTTGGAATTCCTAAAATTTATTTATTTAATATTGTGCAGAATTTTAAACAATGAGTTAGATGGGCAAAGTAATAGCATTAGCAAATCAAAAAGGCGGAGTAGGAAAAACAACTACGGCAATAAATCTTGCGGCAAGTCTTGCAGTTCTTGAAAACAGGGTTCTTCTTATTGATGCTGATCCACAGGCGAATGCCACTTCGGGTATGGGTTTTGATATACGTACTATCAAGACGAGTATCTATGAATGCCTGATTGATGAACTCGACCCAAACGGTATCATACTTAACACAGAGGTTGACAGGCTCGACCTGATCCCCTCACATATAGACCTTGTGGGAGCAGAGATTGAAATGACCAACATGCCGGACAGGGAGCAGATACTTAAGTCGGTTATTGCCAAAATTGAAGATAAATACGATTTTATCCTGATCGACTGTTCTCCTTCGCTCGGACTAATAACGCTCAATGCCCTTACCGCTTCAAATTCGGTACTTATACCTGTTCAGTGTGAATATTTTGCACTGGAAGGGCTCGGTAAACTTTTGAATACCATAAAAATTGTTCAGAACCGGCTGAACACCTCCCTCGAGATAGAAGGCTTCCTGCTGACCATGTATGATCAAAGGCTTCGCCTGTCCAACCAGGTTGTTGAAGAGGTACGGAAGCATTTCCAGCAGATGGTTTTTGAGACCATCGTCCAGAGGAATATCAGGCTGAGTGAAGCACCCAGCTTTGGCAAACCTGTTGTAATGTATGATGCCAATTCAACAGGAGCATTGAATTACCTGAACCTGGCGAGGGAACTGCTGCAGAATAATGAAAAGACAAAAATAAGCAACGCCGGAAAGGTGATAGAATAGTATTATTCACATTACTAAAGAAAACAGGATAATGGCTGCAAAGAAAAATGCATTGGGCAGGGGACTCAGTGCGCTGATTACCGACGAGGAACCCTCCCGCAGGCATGGCGACGAACTTCCGGGGCAGGATGAAATAAGCCTTGGCGCTATCGAGGCCAACCCTTTTCAACCTCGTACCAGGTTTGAGGAAGAGTCGCTTCAGGAACTCGCCGCGTCCATCAGGGAGCTCGGCATTATTCAGCCGATAATCGTCAGAAAGAAAGATGATGGCAGGTATCAGCTGATAGCGGGTGAGAGGCGTTTCAGGGCGGCGGGAATGGCCGGACTGGAAACTATCCCGGCATGGATCCGGACTGCCGACGACCAGGAGCTGCTGGAAATGGCGCTTGTCGAAAATATTCAAAGGGAGGATCTGGATGCCATTGAGATAGCCATAAGTTACCAGCGTCTTCTTGATGAATGCAGCCTTACCCAGGAGAGTCTGAGTGAAAGGGTGGGAAAGAAGCGTTCAACAGTATCCAATTATATCAGGCTTCTTAAACTGCCCGCAGAGATACAGCTCGGTATAAAGCACCGCCAGATCAGCATGGGCCATGCCAGGTCGATCATAAACATTGATGACCCTGAGGCGCAACTTGACCTTTATAACAAAATAATTACCAATGACCTTTCCGTAAGGAAGGTGGAGGAGATGGTAAGGAACCACGGAACAGAAAAGCCGCAGGCCGGTACCGCTAAAGATGCGCCGAAAAGCGATCTTGACGGATATGATTCCCTCCGCGACCATCTTGCAGGCTTTTTTGGTACCAGTGTGCAGTTCAGGAGAAATGACAAGGGAAAGGGGAAAATAGTGATTCCTTTCGGCTCTAACGATGAACTTGAAAGGATTGTGGGTTTGCTGGATAAACTCAATACTTAAACCCGCCGGCAGTACGTTATTGTGATGTACCTGAACATTTGGCCGCTTTGATTTACAAACTATCCATTATTGCAATATTAAGGTTTTTGCTGCTGCTGATCTTTGCATGCAGCCAGGCAGCTTTTGCCATGACGGCGAATCCAGCTTCTGAAGGGGTGCAACATCCTGACCTCACAGAAAGTATATCTTCCTCCTTTAATGGGTCGGATAATGATAGTGTGAATGAGGGGCCGGCTTTTAACGGTGCAGGTTTGCAAATTGATTTACCGGAGCTGGATGCAGGGCGGCATTTTCAGCCCGACCCCCGGAAAGCTGCTCTGTATTCGGCCGTCCTGCCCGGACTTGGACAGATATACAATCGCAGATACTGGAAGGTGCCAATTGTATACGGAGGATTTACAGCACTGTCATGGTATGCCATGTTCACACATGAGGAGTTTGTCAGATACAGGAATGCCCACAGCTTTCGCATAGACGGCAATCCGGAAACCATTGACGAATTTGCCGGCGACGCCAGGTACACAGAGGATGTGCTGAAGAGATTCACCGATTACTACAGGAGGCAACGTGACAGGACATTTATCTGGATGGCTCTTTTCTACGGACTGAATATAATTGATGCAACAGTTGACGCACATTTTTTTGAATTTGATGTGAGCGATGAACTTGGTATAAGAGTGGGCCCTTCGGTAACGGCTCCTGACCGTCC
>SLRB01000136.1 GCA_007131165.1 Bacteroidales bacterium
AGAATTACCAGGGTGAAAAACTGGTAAAAAGGTTCAACGCGTACTCTTACATGAGGCTTTTAAATGCCCTGGATTCTCATAATATAGGGCGCCAGCGCAACAGTATAGATGATGCCCTGGCTTCGGTCAGGTCGAAAACACTGGTAATCGGGATATCGAGCGACCTGCTGTTCCCTGTGGAGGAGCAGCTTTTCATGACTGAAAGAATACCCGGTGCGACATTCGCAGGCATCGAATCATTATACGGACACGACGGCTTCCTGATAGAGACCGGCAGCATAGCATCTGCAATAGGAAGATTTTATGAGAGATAAGTAATGATAAATACTTTCCGGACAATCCTGGTACTGATTATTTTCCTGTATCCATCCGTGAGAATTGGCGCACAGGGTACAAGAGTAATGTATGACAGGAAGATATTTTTTTCGGGATTTGAATGGCTGGTAAAAAGCAGTTGGTCACGAACAGGTCCCGGTCCTAATTTCTTTTCACAATCAGAAAAAAATGTATCTGTCGATAAGAAGGGCAGGCTCCATCTGGAAGTGACCAGGGATGGTGGTCGCTGGCTGTGTGCAGAAGTGGTAAGCAAAGAACATTTCGGATACGGCAGATATGAGGTTCTGCTTGGCACCAACCCGGCACAACTGGACGACAACCTTGTGCTGGGCATTTTTACCTGGAACCCTCTTCTCATACCGCACCACAACGAAATTGACATAGAGTTCTCTAACTGGGGCGGCAGACGTATAGAAAATGGCCAGTATGTTATACATACCGGTATCGACCAGATGGAAAAGAAAAAATTCACCATGCCGGAAGGACCACGTTCATCACTTCATGTGATAATCTGGAAGCCCGGCAAGCTGGTTTTTGAAAGCTACAGGGGGCAAAGGGCATGGCCATGGAGAAGAATCGCTTCCTGGTCATATAAAGGTGTCATGGTACCTGAACCTGATTCCGAAGAGTTGCGCCTGAATTTATGGATAACCGGCCCCGACCCTCTGCCAGAAAGAACGGAAGGAAAGCGGAAAGTCCGGATCGACAGGATTTCATATGAAAAATTGTCCCATGACTAAAAGACATCAGATAAAAGATCATGGCATCGACATGGTCATAACCGATCTTGACGGCACCCTGTTGGACGATAACAGGAATATCAGTGCCAGGGACCTGGATACTCTTAACTGGCTGGGAGATACGGGCATATTGAGGGTGATCGCCACAGGCAGAAACCTTTTCAGCGCAAGCAAGATCCTCCATCCCTCATTACCCGTCGACTACCTGGTATTCTCAACAGGAGCCGGTGCAATTGACTGGAAAAGCGGCGAACTGATCTATGCAGAGCATCTGCACGAACCTGAAGTAACCCTTGCGATCCAGACGCTGACCGAAGCCGGGATAAGCTTCATGGTTCATGACCTGGTACCTGAGAATCACGCTTTTTTCTATCACGATGCCGACTGCGGCAACAACGATTTTCACAGAAGGATAGAACTTTACCGTGATTACGCCACACCATTGAAGCTGGATCCCCCCAATTATGCCCATGCCAGCCAGCTTCTTGCAATAGTGCCTGAAAACATGAAGCTTCTCGAAGAGATAAGGACCAGGCTGGAATCACTGAGGGTGGTGAGAACAACCTCGCCACTTGATGGCTGCACCATGTGGGTTGAAATCTTTCCGGCATGTGTCTCCAAAGGTCATACAGTTGAATGGCTTTGCCGGAAAACCGGAACAGACGTGTCCCGTACCCTTGGTGTGGGAAATGATTACAACGATCTTGACCTGCTTAATTTTGTCAGTTATCCGTTTGCCGTTGAAAATGCACCGGAGGCGATAAGGAAACTTTACCGCAGCTGTATTTCTAACAATGACAGTGGTTTTTCAGATGCGATATCCAGGGTAACCGGCATTAAACTTTGAGTAAATAAGCCGCTAAAACCTTTCTTTCAACCACCGGAACAGCTGAATAAAACCGGGGTTCTGCTTTGCACCGGAATTTCTTAACCCACAAGTACCTTTTGGGGCTAAGCCCCGCCAGGACACTACCGCGACTAAAGGACACCATCTTTAAGATAAGCTAAATGCAGTGATAACACAAGAACAATGAATAGCAACTGCAATTCGTTATTATTATCTGGTAAATATGCTGAAAAACATCTGTTTTTGGAAAAGTCAAACAATTTACTGAACTTTGCAAAACCGGTTTTAATACGCTTTATTAGCATAAGTATCTAAAAACCTGAGGTTTATGCCATATTTATGGAATGCAGTAATACTCTTTGCAGCATATTTGCTGGGATCCGTTCCCAATGCAGTATGGATTGGAAGAGTTTTTTTCAATACCGACGTCCGGAACCACGGAAGTAATAATGCAGGCAGTACCAATACGATAAGGGTCCTCGGTTACAAGGCCGGGATACCCGTACTGCTGCTCGATATTCTCAAAGGCTTCCTGGCAGTAAAGATGATTTATCTTACGTTTTACTACATACCAGAAACGGGAGAATACATAAATTTTCAGCTTTTACTGGGACTGGCGGTCATAATCGGCCACATCTTCCCTGTTTTTGCCAATTTCAGGGGAGGTAAAGGTGTCGCTACCCTTATTGGGGTTATCCTTGCCATAGACCCTGTCTCTATGCTTATTTGTATCGGGGTGTTCCTGGTTACGCTCATTATTACCAAATATGTATCCCTGAGCTCAATGATAGCCGGACTGTCATTCCCGGTACTGGTGGTTGTTGTTTTCAACACTACAACACCATCACTGGTAATATTTTCGATGATCGTTTTTGTGCTGCTGCTGTTCACACACCAGAAGAACATAGAAAGGCTGGCCAGAAACGAGGAATCAAAAGCACACTTCCTTTTCAAAAAACGGCAGTAACATCAGGTAAATTCACTTACAACGGGGTCGTCAATAAATTCCTGTTTAAGGTAATCGGCAACTTCCCTCAGCTCCATACCCGGGATAAGCTGTCCCCCGTCTGCAAGTGAGACCCGGCCGGTTTCTTCAGATATTACCACCACCGCAGCGTCAGTCTGTTCGGACATCCCCAGGGCTGCCCGGTGCCTCATGCCAAATTCGGGCGGAATGTTTATGTTTTCAGAAACAGGCAGCACACAGCGCGCAGCACGGATTTTATCACCTACAATAATTACAGCCCCGTCATGCAGGGGGCTCTCCCTGCAAAACAAACTCTCCAGAAGGCGGCTGGAAGTAACTGCATCGAGAATATCGCCGGTCTGGGTATATGTCTCCAGTTCTGATTTACGCGCAATAACCACAAGCGCCCCGGTCCTGGTAGCAGCAAGGTTCTTAAAGGCCTTTATCAGCGAATTTATCTTTACCCGGGGCCTGCTTCCGCTTACTGTTGTAAAAAGCTTTTCTATCGAAAATGTACGGTTTGAAACATACCTCGTACCTATCAGTATCAGGAAACGCCTGATTTCCTGCTGAAAGACTATTATAAGGGCTATTACACCCACTCCTATGAACTGTCCGAGTATGGAACCAAGCAACTGCATATTGAGGGCCCTTACCAGTAACCATAGAAGGTATACCGAAAATATGCCGATAAATATGTTAATGGCAATGGTTCCCTTTATAAGCCGGTAAATCTGGTAAAACAGAAGTGCCGTTAGTATGATGTCGAAAACATCGAGTATTCTTATGCTGATAAAAAGAGATGTCATACTTCTTAAAAATTGTCCAGGTAAACTTACAAAATACGAAAATCCCGCTTTTTCCCGAAAAATCAAAGTCCATAGCTGCAATGCCTTTACAAATCACTGCGGTTGTATGAATTTTTCAGGCACATTGCCACTGCAATCGCATTCTTTGCTTCCTTTACATCATGAACCCTAAGGATACTTGCTCCATTCATCACAGCAAAGGTATTAAGAGCAACAGTACCGGCAAGCGCTTCTCCAGGGCCTCCGCCAACAACTCTGGAAACCATTGATTTTCTTGAAAACCCAACCATCACCGGCAGGTCAAGTATCAAAAAATCACTTAACCTGGCAGCGATTTCATAATTATGATCAAGTGTCTTTCCAAAACCAAAACCGGGGTCAATTATAATGTCGCCTACGCCCTCCTGTCGCAATATTCTGATCCGTTCGGCAAAAAATTTGATCAGATCATTTACAACATCATCATAAACGGGATTTTTCTGCATTGTTTGAGGAGTGCCCTGCATATGCATTGCTACATAAGGTACTTTTAACTTACCCGCAGTTTCCGGCATTTTCCTGTCCATAATTCCCGCCGAAACATCATTTATCATGTCGGCACCGAAATCGCGTACCATTATCTCTGCAGTTTCAGACCGCCAGGTATCAACAGAAACAAGTATTTCAGGAAACTCCTTCCTGATCGCCCCTATTGCTTCCGAAAGCCTTCTTATTTCTTCTTCTGCCGTTACACCCGGTGCACCGGGCCTGGTAGACACCCCTCCTACATCTATTATTCCGGCACCGTCGCTGATCATGGCTGCTACACGTTTTGTAAGTGCAGAAGGATCATTATATAGTCCGCCGTCATAAAACGAATCGGGTGTATAGTTCAGGATACCCATAACAACCGGCACCGACAGGTCAATCAACCGCCCCCCGGCACAAATACATCGTCTGGCGTCAGAAAGTTCCATTAAAAAAATTGCGATTTTGAATGGTAAACCTACATATTTTCTGACAAATAACAGGTAGCTATCCCTCATATTGGAGAAAATAATTTTAGGGACTATTCATTTTTTTTTTCATTTTTGCATTTGCTCCCTGCCGGATCATATAATCATGCCGGCTAGCTGCCCTAAATCTTTATTAATAATATGCAATATGGCATTTCTGGTTATCGAAGGTCTCGACGGGTCTGGTAAATCAACCCAGGTCGGACTTCTGCGTGAATATCTGAAGTCAATCAACAGAGACTACAGGTATGTTCACTTCCCCCGGACAGAAAGAGGGGTGTTCGGAGAACTTATTTCAATGTTCCTGCGGGGGGACCTGGGCAGGATAGATGAAGTGAACCCCCACCTTGTGGCTTTGCTGTATGCAGCCGACAGGCACGACGAGAAAGAAGATATGCTCGACTGGCTCTCCGAAGGCAGGCTTTTGATAGCCGACAGGTACGTAGTGTCAAACATAGCCTTTCAGTGCGCCAAGATGAACATCCCCGAACAAAGGAAGCAGCTTGCTGACTGGATAGATTATCTTGAATACACACATTTCGGTATCCCCCGTCCTGATTTGAACATTTTTCTTGATGTACCTTTTGAGTTCACCATGGAAAGACTGGGTAATGACAGGACGGGCAACGAGCGCGGCTACCTGATGGGAAAAAATGATATACATGAAGCCGACCTTGAGTTTCAGAAAAGGGTAAGAGATGTTTACACCGACCAGGCAAAGAGAGATCCGGCAACAAAGTTGATAAAATGTTATGATGACAACAATAAGATGCTTCAGCCAGACAGAATATTCGGGAGAATTCTTGAACTTCTGCGCCGGGAAAAATTTCCGGTCTGATTGGTAATGATCCCGGTATAACATATTTTTGCATCCTGTATAAACTATTATCTGTAAAACATACCTGCTCTATGCCTGTAAAGATAATTCCCTCCTTTTCCCTGTATCTCTCAAGGATGCTCACAGGTTTCGTATTTATATACTCCGGGTTTGTAAAAGGGATAGACCCCCTTGGGTCAGCCTACAAGTTCACAGATTATTTCGTTGCGTTTAACATTGAATTCCTGGAGCCGCTGGCTTTACCTCTTTCTATTGCCCTGTCTGCAGCTGAGATGCTGATAGGTGTGGCTATTGTTGCCGGACTATGCATGCATTTTGCATCCTGGGCTCTGTTGCTCTTCATGGGTTTCTTTACAGTCCTTACATTTTTTATTGCACTTACCGATCCGGTAGCTGACTGCGGGTGCTTTGGAGATGCCATAATTCTTACAAACTGGGAAACATTCTGGAAGAACATTGCACTGATGGTTTTTGTTATATATATCTTTATTAAGAGAAAGACTTTTAAAAACTTTTTTGACAAACCGGCTGCAGATTGGATCTCACTTGCCGGATTCCTGGCAGTAATACTTCTAATTTCAGCCTGGTCGTACAGGAATCTTCCCGTTATTGATTACAGGCCTTTTCATATCGGCTCAGATATAGAAGAAAAAATGAGCATTCCTCCCGACGCCCCTGCAGATGAATTTGAAGTAACACTCTACTACCGGAAAAACGGGGAGGTCAGG